>RFPF01000077.1 GCA_009926295.1 Planctomycetia bacterium | reverse complement strand
TCCTCGCCCGCGACGACGGCACGATCAGCGCCGACGTGTTTCACGGACAGTGGTCGTCGCCGACGGTTCTCGAGTCGCCGCGCGGGAAGCGGATCGTGTTCGGGGGCGGCGACGGCCGGTGCCACGGGTTCGTGCCGCTCGCCGCCGACGCGCGGCCGGGCCCCGCGCCCGCCACGCTCGAGCGCGACTGGCTCTTCGACTGCAACCCGCCCGGCTACCGGAAGCGCGGCGACGTCACGATCGACTATTGGGCGCTCGTGCGCGGGAAGGCGACGTCGGTGGACGACACGGGGCTCGTGGTGAGCCCCAACGAGATCATCGGCTCGCCCGTCGTGGTGGGGAAAAGGGTCTACGTGGCGATCGGCCAGGATCCCGTGCACGGCCCCGGCCGAGGCGCCCTGTCCTGCATCGCCGTCGATGGCGCGGAGGATGGAGCCGAGGTCCGGAAACTGTGGCAGTACACCGGCATCGGACGGTCGCTCTCGACCGTGGCGGTGGCCGACGGTCTCGTGTATGCCGCCGAGTATGCGGGGAAGGTGCACTGCCTCGACGCCGACACGGGCGAACTCGTGTGGTTCCACGACACGCAGGACGAGATCTGGTCGTCGCCGCTCGTGGTGGACGGCAAGGTGTTCGTCGGGAGCCGCAAGGCCTTCACCGTGCTCGCCGCGGGCCGGCAGAAAAAGACGCTCGCCGTGATCCGGCTCGGGTCGCCGGTGTGGTCGATCCCGTGCGCCGCCAACAAGACGCTGTTCGTGGCATCGCAGCGCACCCTGTGGGCCGTCGAGGAGCAGGGGGAGATGCCGTAAACACGCGCGGCTCGACATCCCGCCGAGCCGTTGAAGCGTGTGCAGCAACGCTGACGACCGAACGTCAAATCGTCGTGGCGCGTTTGCGGAGGAGAAAACCTCCCAGGGCGAGGTGGGTCAGCCCCGAGTTGTCGAGGGTGCGGATGGCATCCTGCGGCGAGCACACGTTCGGCTCTCCATGCAGGTTGAAACTCGTGTTGAGGATGCCGCCTGCGCCGGTCATTTCCTTGAAATGGCTGATGAGCTCGTGATAGGCGGGATTCCAGTCTCGCACCACGCACTGCGGCCGCACCGTCAAATCCCGGGGATGGATCGCAGCCCTCAAATCCCGCCGCGCTTCCGGCAGGCTGTCGAAGGTGATGCACATGTAAGGCGCGAAGATCCGGTCGTGATCGCGCACGTAGCGGCCCATGTCTTCCTCGAGGATGCTCGGCGTGAAGGGCATCCAGAAATCCCGGCACTTGATCGCTTCGTTGATGGTATTGACGTTGGCGAAATCGGAGGCGTTGGCGAGGATCGAACGATTGCCGAGCGCCCGCGCCCCGAATTCCATGCGCCCCGAGCACCGGGCGACGATCATGTTTGTGGCCAGGAGTTCGGCCACCGCACGATTGACGTTGGCCGGACGGGTGATCTCGTACCGCTCCGCTGCACGCGTCTCCGCGAAGGCATGCTCGGCGTCCGCGTCGCTGAATGCCATGCCGAGGTACAACTCGCGCACGGGCTCCAGCGGTTGACCGCCGGCGTAGTGCAGATGCCCCCAGACGGCCGCCCCAAGCGCCGTGGTCTCGTCGCCCGCCGAGGGAACGACGAACAGTCTTTCCACGTCCGGCAGCGCCGCGATCCGCTGGCAAGCCTTCACGTTCATGAACACCCCGCCCGCCAGGGCGACGTTCCGGCAGGCCGTGCGCTCGATCCAGTGGCGGATCCAACGGACGGTCAGTTCCTCGGTCAGTTCCTGGATCGCGCCGGCGATGTTGTCGAACCGCTGGCAGGAATAGAGGCCGTGCAGCCGCCGTACGAGCGGCGTGAACCAGGCCCTGCTCCGCCACCGTCCGTCGGCCGTGACCTCGAGCAAGCGCCGCAGTTCATCGAGGAGTCCCTGGTAATACCGCGGGCGCGCGTAGGGGGCCATGCCCATCACCTTGAACTCATGCTCCGACCCCTTCATGCCCAGGAGCGCCGTGGTGAAAGAGTAGTAATGACCCAGGGAGTGACGGCTGTCGGCGGTGCTCAGCACCCGCATCCGCCCGTCGGCGTAGAGGTTGACCGTGGCGCACTTGCCGTCCCCCTCGGCGTCGAGCGTGAACACGAGCGTTCGATCCCATGCCTGCACGTTCGGGACGGCGCTGTAGGCGTGGGCGAGATGATGATCCAGGCATTCCACGCGGCCCGGATCCATGCGCAGGCTGGCGGAGAGCCATGCCCACATCTGGCGCTCCTGTCCTCTCCAGCGTTCCCGGAACCCATCCTTGGCCTGCTTGAATGCCCAGCCCGCCTCGGTCTGGTACAGGGCGTCCTTCCACGTCCCCCGCAGGTCCCGGGACCCGAGGGAGAAACCTCCGCCGTACGGCTGGAAACGGGCCTTCTTCAGCAGACGGTAGAAGGCGGGCGAGCGTTGGTAGACGATCGCATGGTCGATGGCCTGCGGCGGCACCAGATGCCGATGCACGTGGTCGAGCGTCTGCGTGGGAAACCCGACGCAGTTCTTGATGCGGTTCAGGCGTTCCTCGCTTTGGCAGAAGGTCACGCGTCCGTCTTGAATCAGGCAGACGGTGGCATTGTGGCCGTAGTGGACGCCGAGAATGTTCATCGCAAGCCTCCCGGACGCTGGTGCCCACCGACAAGCGGATGAGGATAGGAAGGTCGACGGCGTTTCCACAAGCGTTCGCCGATCGGTGGGTCGTCGATGAATCCAAGCCCTGCCCAGCGACAGTCCTGGAGGCGTGTCGCCCCGAACGTGCCGTATACTTGCCGATCGCGTGGCACGCAAAACCACACGGCCGGCGGGGCGGTTGCCCGGCTTGGCCGATACACTCGACGCGCACGGCGGGTTCGCCGAGGTGGTCGCCAGCCTCCGCGCGGGGCATGGCGGCACGATCGGCGGAACCTGGGGATCGGCGTCTGCGCTGGCGGCGGCGGCGCTCGCGGCGAAGCTCGCGGAGACGAACCCCCACGATCCCGGCGTGCTGGTCGTCGTTCTGCCGCATGCCGACGAGGCCGATGCGTTCGCGGGCGACCTCGCGTTGTTCACGACGCTTCCCGTCGCGGTTCTCCCGGCGATCGAGAGCATCGAGGGCGAATCCCTCGCCGACGACCCGGCTAGCGCCGAGCGGCTCGCGCTCGTGAAGCGTCTGACACGGGGCTCGGCCGTTCCGCTCGAAGATCGCGGTGCGACCGCCGTGGCAGGCAAGGGGCCGTCAACTCCTGGCGGGCAGGACGCCCACGCCACCCCGGCAAGCGAGGCGCTTGCCCCACGTCGCCCCGCGATCGTGGTCACGAGCGTGCAGGCCCTGCTCGCACCGCTCGCCGACCCGCGCGAGATCGAGGCCAGCACGCGGCGGCTGGCCGTTGGCGGCCGGCTTGATCCGCTGGAACTCGCCGACTGGCTCGCGGCCCGCGGCTGGCAGGCGGCCGACGCGATCGACCGTCCTGGCACATTCGCCCGCCGTGGCGGGATCGTCGATCTCTTCGCGGTGGACTGGGAGCGGCCCGTGCGGGTGGAACTCTTCGGCGACGAGATCGAGTCGCTGCGGACGTTCGATACCGTTTCACAGCGGAGCGTGGACACGCTCCACGTGATCGACCTCACGGCCCTCGGCACCAGCGCCGCGGCGCGCCGGACCCACCTGGCCGACATTCTCCCACGGGCCTCGTGGTGGGCGCTCGTCGAGCCGGGCGAGTGCGCCGAGGAGGCGAAGCGGACGTACGACCGGCTCAATGGAGCGGCGGAGGTCTCCGCACCCGAGGAGACGTTCGCCCGCATCTACCGCTTCCCGTCGGTGACGCTCGCGTCGGTGGCGCCGTCGAGCCTCGAGGCGACCGCCACGCTCGCGGTCGAGAGCGTGGAGCGGTTCACGGGCGTGCTCGACCGGGTGTGCGAGGAGCTCGGCACCGTGGGCAAGGACCAGGAGGTGTGGATCGTCGCCCCAACCGACGCCGAGGAGAAGCGGCTCGGAGAGCTGCTGGCGGCGAGCGCGCCGGCGCGTTCGGGCCGGCTCCACTTCGCCCGCGGCCGGCTGTCGGCGGGATTCCGGCTGGTGCCGGAGAAGCTCGTGCTCGTGTCGAGCGCGGAACTCTTCCGCCGCGAGGATGCGACGGTGCGGGCCCCGCGGCACCGGCTCACCCGCGCGATCGACACGTTCCTCGACCTCCACGAGGGAGACTACGTCGTGCACGTGGCGCACGGCGTGGGCCGCTATCGCGGGCTCAAGCTGCTCGAAAAGCAGGATCGCACCGAGGAGTTCCTGGAGATCGAGTTCGCCGAGAGCACGCGGATCTACGTGCCCGCCTCGTGCATCGAGCTCGTCCAGAAATACGTCGGCGGCACGAAGCTCGCGCCCAAGCTCGCGAAGATCGGCGGCACGACGTGGGCGAAGCAGAAGGCGGCCGTGCAGCAGGCGGTGGCCGACATGGCCGCCGACATGATCCAGCTCCAGGCGAAGAGGGCCGAGCGGCCGGGAATCGCCTTCCCTGCCGACACGCCCTGGCAGCGGGCGTTCGAGGAGTCGTTTCCGTTCGATGAGACGCCCGACCAGCTCACGGCGAACGACGCGATCAAGGGCGACATGCAGGCCCCGAAGCCGATGGACCGGCTGCTCTGCGGCGACGTGGGCTTCGGCAAGACGGAGATGGCGATGCGGGCCGCGTTCAAGGCCGTCGAGGCGGGCTTCCAGGTGGCCGTGCTCGTGCCCACGACCGTGCTCGCCGAGCAGCATCGGCGGAGCTTCGCGGCCCGGTTTTCCGAGTTTCCGTTCACGATCCGGGCGCTGTCGCGGTTTTCCTCGGTGGCCGAGGAGCGTGAGGTGCTCGAGGGCCTCGCGCGAAAGAGCGTGGACATCGTGATCGGCACGCACCGTCTCGCGCAGGCCGACGTCCACTTCGCGAACCTCGGCCTGCTCGTCGTGGACGAAGAGCAGCGGTTCGGCGTGGACGTGAAGGAGAGGCTCAAGGCGCTGCGGGCGAGCGTGGACGTGCTCACGATGACCGCCACGCCGATTCCGCGCACGCTCCACATGTCGATGCTCGGAATCCGCGACATCTCGAACCTGACGACACCGCCCGCGAATCGCATCGCCGTGGAGACCCGCGTGGCCCGCTGGAATCCCGCGCTCATCAAGACCGCGGTCGACCGGGAACTGGCCCGGGGGGGGCAGGTGTTCTTCGTGCACAACCGGATCCACGACATCCACCAGGTGGCCCACCGGCTGGCCCAGATCGTGCCCGAGGCGACGATCGGCATCGGCCACGGCCGGCTCTCGGAGAGCGAACTCGAGGAGGTGATGCTCGACTTCGTGGCGGGCAGGACCGACATCCTGCTTGCCACCACCATCATCGAGAGCGGTCTCGACATCCCGAATGCGAATACGATCTTCGTGGACGAGGCCGACACCTACGGCCTCGCCGACCTGCATCAGCTCCGCGGCCGCGTGGGCCGCTCGCATCACCGTGCCTACTGCTACATGCTCGTCGACGAGAACGCACACCTCACCGGCACGGCCGCCCGCCGGCTGCGTGCGATCCAGGAGTTTTCGAGCATGGGGGCGGGATTCTCGCTTTCCATGCGCGACCTCGAGATCCGCGGTGCGGGCAACCTGCTCGGGACCCAGCAGAGCGGCCACATCGCCACGGTGGGCTACGAGCTCTACTGCCGGCTGCTCGAGCAGGCGGTGCGCGGCCTGAAGGCGCTGCCGCCGGCCGATCCGCCCCAGGTGACGATCGACCTGCCGGGCGAGGCCTGGCTGCCACGCGACTACGTCGCCGACTTCCGCACGAAGATCGACGTCTACCGCCGGCTCTCGCGGGCCACCGACGAGCGCCAGGTCGATGACCTCGCCGCCGAACTCGCCGACCGGTTCGGCCCGTTGCCGGCCGAGGCCGCCAGGCTGCTCGACTACGCACGGCTGCGAGTGGACGCAGCCCGACACGGCATCGACGCGATCGGTCGGGAGGCGGGCATGGTGCTCCTGCGGCACCACGACCGCCGGGCCCTCGAACGGCTCAAGGTCGGCGGCCCGACCGCTGCGCGGAGCCTGCGGCTCGTCGACGACCGCACGGCGTATCTCCCCGTCGACCCCCGGCTTTTCGCGGCCCCGGAGCGGCTCCTTCGGGTTCTCCGGGACGTCTTGCGACCCTCGCCGGGGCAGGCCTATAGTCCCCGCCCCCCGAGAGCCGCCGCGCATGAACCAGCCGGGCGTTCGCCCCCGTGACTCCACTTCGCGCGCGGCGGCGGCGACCCTCGCCATCGCCCTCGTGGCGTCCGTCGCGCACGCGCAGCGGATCGCCAATCAGTTCGAAGAGGCGGCGGCCAACGCCACGCAGGCCCCGAGTTCCGTCGGCCAGCCGGGCGTGAGCGGCAACGGCATCACTCCGCAGCACATGGTTCCGCACGTCCCCAAGGCTGTCTCGCGGCCCGATGACTGGCCGGGCAGGAAGCCCGAAGGCAAGAAGGTCGACAACCACGTGCTCTCGAGCATCCGCCCAGACCCGGACGCGCCGCTCGTGCCGATCGACTTCGGGCCCGGCCTGCCTGGCTCGCAGTCGGCGGGAGTGGTCCAGGCGCAACACCTCGAGCCCGCCGCCAGTGGCACCGCGGCGTCGCGCGGCGTCAGCCCGCTGCTCGAAGGGGCGCAGTCGCTCGAGACTGCGATGGTCATCGCCCGCGTGGGCCCCGAGGTGGTGCTCGAGGGCGACCTCCTCACACCGAGCGCACTCGCGTGGCTCGCCAAGGTGTCGCCGGGCCTCAAGCCCGAGCAGGTGCGCGAGCTGAAGCTGCAGATCTGCAGGCAGGTTCTCCCCCAGCACGTCGAGTCGCTGATCGTGTTCGTCGACGCCTGCCGGACGATCCCCGAGGAGCGCCTGCCCGACATCGAGAAGAAGGTGAACAAGGCTTTCGACGAGCAGCAACTACCCAAGATGGTCAAGGACGCGGGGGTGGCGACCGTGGTGGAATACGAGCAGCTCCTGAAGTCGCGGGGGCAATCGCTCGACCGCGTGCGGAAGATGTTCTTCGAACGCGCGCTGGCCCAGCAATGGATGCACCAGAAGGTGACCGACGACAAGGAGATCCCGCACGCCGAAATGATCGCGTGGTATGAAAATCACCTCTCCGACTACGACTATCCGGCGCGGGCCAGGTTCGAGCAGTTCACGGCGAGGATCGGGCCCACGCAGCCGCGCGAGGCGGCCTGGAACAAGCTCGCCGCGATGGGCAACGACGTGCTCGAGGGGAAGCCCTTCGCCGACATCGCGAAGGAGCGGTCGGAGGGGGCGACGGCCTCCACGGGCGGCGGCTACGATTGGACGACCAAGGGCAGCCTGGCGTCGAAGGTGCTCGACGAGGCGATCTTCACTCTGCCGGTGGGGCAGTTGAGCGCGATCCTCGACGACGGACAGGCCCTCCACATCGTGCGCGTGACGGAACGTACGGAGGCGGGCCGCACGCCGTTTCTCGAGGCACAGGTGGGGATCCGCCAGGCGCTTCACGAGGAACGGCGGAAGCGCGAACTCGACGAGTATCTCGCCAAGGAGCGAACGCCGGTCTGGACCGTCTTCGACGACGGCACTCCGGCCGCGACCGCCCGTGCCCCCGACGGCCCCGTCGTGCGCTGAATCACACCCCGCCGGTGGACTGCAAATCCTTGCAGTCCGCGACGGCCGCGGTTATGGTACTGAATGGCTCGGGGGCATTCCGGGAGTCGCGAAACATGGCTGCAAGTTCACGACGACGGCGCGCCGAACGGCCGTCCGTCTCGTTCGAGGGACTCGAGGATCGCCGCATGCTTGCCGCCTTCGCGGACGGCGAGGTGTTGATCCAGTTCTCGGCACTCGCGACGGCGGAGTCTCGTGATGCCGCGAGGGCGGTTGTGCGAGGCACGGCCGTCGACTCGATCCGCTCCCGGGCGATGGAGCAGAGCGGGTTCGGCACGCTCGAACGCGTGCGGCTCGGCGCAGGCCAGACGGTCGATCGCGCGGTCGCGGCCCTCGCCAACCGGCCGGACGTCGTGTTCGCCGAGCCCAACTGGAAGCTTTCGAAGGCCGCCACCAGCAACGACCCGTATTACGCGACGAGCGGCGGGCTGTGGGGCATGTATGGCGACGATCTGCCGTCGGCATCGGGGCCCGCAGGTACGACCAATCAGTTCGGCAGCCAGGCCGAGAAGGCGTGGGACGCCGGCTTCACGGGCACGAAGAGCGTCGTCGTCGGCATCGTCGACGAGGGGATCGATGTCTCGCATCCCGACCTCAAGGACAACATCTGGGTCAATCCCTACGATCCGGTCGACGGTGTCGACAACGACGGCAACGGCTTTGTCGACGACGTCAACGGCTGGGACTTCGTCAACGGCGACAACACCGTCTACGACGGCACCGACAGCCACGGCACGCACGTGGCCGGTACGATCGGCGGCATGGGCGGCAATGGCGTGGGCGTCGCCGGTGTGAACTGGGACGTGACGATGATCTCGACCAAGTTCCTCGGGCCCAATGGCGGCTACACGAGCGACGCCGTGCGGGCCCTTGACTACCTCACCGACCTGAAGACGCGGCACGGCATCAACATCGTCGCCTCGAACAATTCGTGGGGTGGCGGTGGCTATTCCTCGGCGCTCCACAGTGCCATCATCCGTGGCGCTAAAGCCGGCATTCTGTTCGTGAGCGCCGCGGGCAACGGTGGCAGCGACGGCATCGGCGACAACAACGATTCCGTGGCAAACTACCCCTCGAATTACACGACGCTGACGGGGACATCGACGACCTCCGCCGCCAGCTACGAGGCCGTGATCGCGGTCGCCGCGCTCCAGTCGAACGGATCGCTGGCGTCCTATTCGAACTATGGGGCGAGCACCGTCGACATCGCGGCGCCCGGGTCGGGGATCACCTCGACGCTGCCGGGCGGCACGTATGGCACCTACAGTGGCACGTCGATGGCCACGCCGCACGTGACGGGCACGGTAGCGCTCTACGCGTCGGCCTTCCCGAACGCCTCGGCCGCCGATATCCGCCAGGCGATCCTTTCCTCGGCGACGCCCACGTCGTCGCTTGCCGGCAAGACGGTGACGGGCGGGCGGCTGAACGTGGCGGCGGCCCTCAATGCCGCGCCGCTCGTGGGGATCTCGATCAGTGGCGGAAGTGTGACGGAAGGAAACTCCGGCACGACGCCGCTCTCGTTCACGGTGACGCTCGCTTCGGCAGCCGCGTCGACCGTGACGGTGAACTACGCGACCGCGAACGGCACTGCCGCGGCAGGATCCGACTTCACGGCCACGAGCGGCACGCTCACGTTCGCTCCGGGTGAGACGTCGAAGACCGTTTCGGTTGCGGTGATCGGCGACACGGCATTCGAGTCGAACGAGACGTTTGCGCTCACCCTGTCTGGCGCTTCGGCAAATGCCAGGATCGCCACTGCCTCAGCCACGGGCACGATCGTGAACGACGATCAGCAGGTGGCTCGCACGCTGTCGATCGCGTCGGTAACAGCCCCGGAAAGCCAGGGCATCTTCTCGTTCATCGTCACGCTCTCGGCCGCGAGCACATCGCGGGTGACCGTCAAATATGCGACGGCGGATGGCACGGCGGTGGCCGGCCGCACCGGCGACTATACGGCCACGAGCGGCACGCTCACGTTCAACGCGGGTGAGACGTCGAAGGTGATTGCAGTCTCGGTGCGAAACGACACGCTCGTGGAGGCCGACGAGACGTTCTCCGTGAGGCTTTCCAGCGCGTCGGGGGCGACGATTGCCACCGGCACCGGCATCGGCACGATCGTCAATGACGACGGGCTGGCCGCGCTGCGGCAGGCGGCGTTCGCAGCGTTCGGCGAAGGCGAGCCAGGCACGAGCACTTCGTCGAAGTCGACGCGACGCTAATAGGCATCGGTCCCGTGCGGCCGCGGGGCGGGGCGATTGCCGGGCAGAGGAGCGAGGGCTAGACTCCGCAGGCAGGCGGATGAGCCCGATTTCCGCTGCCACGCGGCCGGCGTGGTAGCACCGCCTTGGAGCGTTGCCGCCATGAGTGCCACCACGTCGAAGCCCGCCGCCAGCCCCGTGACTCCCCCTTGGCCTGGCACGCAGGCCGACGGCGTCGCGAAACTCGAGATTGGCGGCAAGACCGTCGACCTGCCGGTGATCGTCGGAAGCGAGGGTGAACGAGGCATCGACATCTCGAAGCTCCGCGCCCAGTCGGGAGCGATCACCCTCGACGAGGGCTTCGTCAACACCGGCTCGACGACGAGCGCCATCACGTACCTTGATGGCGAGAACGGCATCCTCCGCTACCGTGGCTACCCGATCGAAGTTCTCGCCGAGCGGTGCGACTTCGTGGAGGTGGCCCACCTCCTCATCTACGGAAAGTTGCCGACCTCCGCCGAACTCGACGCGTTCCGCACGTCGCTGTCCCACCACACGATGATCCACGAGGACATGCGGAACTTCTACACGGGGTTCCCGCGCGACGCCCATCCGATGGCGACGCTCGGCAGCGTGGTCGGGGCGCTTTCGACCTTCTACCAGGATTCGCTCAATGTGCGTGACCCGCGGCAGGTCGAGGTGAGCGTCCATCGCCTCATGGCCAAACTCCCCACGATCGCCGCCTACAGCCACAAGAAGTCGTGCGGTCAGCCGCTCATGTATCCGCGAAATGACCTCGGCTACTGCGAAAACTTCCTCCACATGATGTTCGCGGTGCCGTGCGAGGAATACCACGTCGACCCCGACTTCGCCGACGCCCTCGACATGCTCCTGATCGTGCACGCCGACCACGAGCAGAACTGCTCGACGTCGACCGTGCGGATGGTGGGCTCGAGCGATGCGAACCTGTTCGCCAGCATTTCGGCGGGCATCTGCGCCCTCTGGGGCCCCCTCCACGGCGGTGCGAACCAGGCGTGCGTCGAGATGCTTGAAAAGATCGGCGCCGACGGCGGCAACGTGCGGAAATACGTCGACCTCGCCAAGAAGAAGGACTCCGGCTTCCGCCTGATGGGCTTCGGCCACCGCGTTTACAAGAACTACGATCCGCGGGCGAAGCTCATCAAGGCCACCTGCGACAAGCTCCTCGCCAAGATCGCCCGGCACGACCCGATCTTCGACATCGCCCAGCAGCTCGAGGAGGTGGCGCTGGCCGACGAGTACTTCATCGAGCGGAAACTCTACCCCAACGTCGACTTCTACTCCGGCGTGATCTACCGGGCCATGGGCATCCCCGTGCAGATGTTCACGGTGCTGTTCGCGATGGGGCGGCTGCCCGGCTGGATCGCGCACTGGATCGAGATGCACCACTCGCCGACGACGAAGATCTGCCGCCCGCGCCAGATCTACTCCGGCGAAACGCTCCGCGAGTTCGTGCCGATCGACAAGCGGCCGTAGTGTAGGACGGGCGTCGACCTGTCTCTCTACCCCAACGCGCCCAATCCGGCTCGTGCCTGCCCGGCGCCTCTCGCTTGACGTTCGCCTCGGCCCTCCCGGCCTCGGCTCTCTGCATGTCCGCTTCGCTTTCGCCATCCATGGCTGCGCTCGCTTCC
>RFPF01000076.1 GCA_009926295.1 Planctomycetia bacterium | reverse complement strand
CCGCCTGGGCCCAGGCGGCGGTGAGCGTGCCGGCGGACTGCGTCTGATCGTAGCCCGTGCGCGCAAGCAGCCTCGACACGATGCCGCCGATGGGACGTGGGCCTCCGGAGCTGGACGTGGACATGCGCATCCTCAGTCGGCCGCCAGCGGCATGATCACGTAGCCGTAGCCGTCGTCCGTGCGGCAGACGCACGCGCTTTGAGGGTCGGTGAGCTCGAGCGACACATTCGCGCCGCCGTCGAGCACGCGGAGAAAGTCGCTCACGAAACGCGGATCCATCTTGATCTTGACGCCGGCTCCCGAGTGGTCGATGGGGAGTTCGATCCGGCTCTCCCCGCTTTCAGCCGACCGGCCCGAGAGCACGAGGCGGCCCGACTCGAACGAGAAATCGACCCCCTTCGACTGCTCGCTCGTGACGATCGCAGCCTGGCGGACGGCCGCCAGCAACGGCCCGCTCACGAGGCTCACCCTGGCCGCTTCGGGCCGATCCGGGAACACGTCGCGCCAGCGGGGGAATCGGCCTTCGACGAGCCGCGCCGAGATCGTGGTCGGCCCGGTCCTGACGAGTATCTCCGCGGGTCTCACGGCGACGTGCACCGGGGCGTCGGCTCCGGCGAGGCAGCGCTCGATGAGCTGCATCGCCCGTGCCGGCACGATCGGCTGGGCATCCGAAGGGCTGCCGTCGCACCCGGCCGCCGGTCCCTCCATCTTCGCGAGCCTCCGGCCGTCGGTGCCGACGGCGATCACCGACTTCGTGGACAACTCCAGGAGCACGCCGCCGAGGGCGAATCGGCTCGATTCGTTGTCGGTCGCGAACACCGTTCGCTTGACGAGTTCGCGGACCAGCGGCGTCGCGAGTTCGAAGCACGGCCCGGAAGGAAACGTCGCCACCGACGGGAACTCGAGCGGATCCTCGGCGGGAAGCCGGAACTCGCTGCGCGGCGCCTTGACCACGGTGGCGGTCCCGTCCGCCGAGAACTCAAACACCGTGCCCGGGGGGCTCTCACGGACGATCGCGGAGAGGCGGGCGCTCGGCAGGAGGGCCGCCCCCGCGGCGGTCGTTTCCACGCCTTCGATCGCCGTGCGAATGCCCACCTCCAGATCCGTCGCCGACAGGACGGCGCCCTCCTTGGTGGCCTCGATCTTGACGTTCGTGAGCACGGGCTTGGGCGACCGCGCGGGCACCACCGCCGACGCGCTCTGCAACGCCGCGAGGAGCGGCTCTCGGGAACAACGCACTTTCATCGGGATGGCTTCGTCGGACCGGTCGGGTCCGCAATCCAGGGGGAAAATATCGTCTGGAAAACCCCTACTGTACCCGACCCGGGGCCGCATGAAATCCCCTGAAAGCGCGGAGAATTCCACGGTTTCGGCGGCGGCTTCCGCACACTTCTTCGATATCTGGAAAGGAATTTTGAAAACATCAGGACAGGAAAGGAGCACATGAATGAAGACAAATAACAGGAGGTTTGGCGGCGATGGGCATGGCTCACGGAAAGATGCAAAAACTCCCGGGAAATCGAGAGTTTTTGTCTCGCCTGGCCCGTTGGATCACTGTCGGATACGTGTCGGGGGCTGGCCGAACGGATCGTGGCCCGAGGGCGACACGACGAGACCTCGCTCGTGGCTGCCTGGTGGAAAAAGGGTGTGTGAATGGCAGCCCGCTGCTCGCGGTCGGACGCCACGGTGCCGTTTCCCAGTGGGCACTGTTGTCGCGCCGGCGGTCGACACCGCACGTGGCAGCCAACAGACACTCGCCAGACGGCTAGCGGACGTCGAGAAGTTCCACGAGGAAGTGGAGCGTGGCGTTGGGCGGGATAGGTCCGCCGGGAGTTCCTCTCGCACCGTAGCCCAAATTGCTCGGAATCACGAGCTCGATCATGCCGCCCTTTCCGACGAGCTGCATGCCTTCCGTCCAGCCCGGGATCACGCCCCCGAGCGGAAACTCGATCGCCTCGCGGCGATCGTAGGAACTGTCAAACACCTTGCCGTCGTCCAGCCAGCCGTGGTAGTTGACCTTCACGGTGTTGGAGGCCTTGGGATTGCCGCCGGATCCCTTGCGGAGCACGCGGTATTGAAGCCCCGATCCGGTCGTCGTGAACGCCTTCGGCGCATCGGCGTCGATGGTGCCGGCGCCGGCCGGAAGTTGGGGATGGGGGGTGTCCGCGGCCATGAGGGTCTCCGTGAGCATCGGGAAAAAGGACAGGCAGACGAGCAGTGCGGGGATGCGCAGACTGGCCATCGGGCGGGTTCCTGGGGTGGGGGATGGAACCCGCGAAGTATATCAGCGATACGTCGGGTCGTTCGCCTGGCGAACCCGTTCGGCGGCCCGCAGGGCGTCGGTCTCGAGTTCACGGCCCACGGCCTCGGCGCGATCCCGGTTGAAAGTCACCGTGGGCATGCCGCCGGAAAAAGACACCGAAATGATGCCCGTGGCGATCAGGATCGGGATCAGGAGCAGGAAGATCCGCGATCCGAGCTGCGATGTGGCCACCTTCTGGACCGGCGCCGGCATGCCCATGGTCGCCATCTGGGCGATCCTCTGCGTGTAACTCGTCTTCTTTCTGGAGGCCATCCTGTCACTCCCCGGGCGATAGGCTCGATGTCGTCCCGCCACGTGGAGTGATCGTCGTTCCTCCGCCCCGGCTTGACCGCGTCCCTGATTCCCGGGCACAGCCCACGGCGGCCGAACACTCCGCGCAGCCGGCACGTGCCCCGCCGCCGGCCCCGATTACCGCTGCGCGAAGGCGGCGGAGAGGCGATCGAGCGCCAGCACGAGCCGCTCCGTCGGGCAGGCCGTGTTGACACGGATGAACCCGGGCAGGCCAAAGTCGCGACCGTCGGATGGTCCGATGCCGGCCGCCTCGCAGTCGGCCTGCGGATTTTCCCGAGACGTCGCCCGGCAGTCGATCCACGCGAGATACGTGGCCTGCCACGGCGTGCACTCGAGGCCCGGAATCGAGGCCACCCGCTCGAGGACCAGCGACCGATGTTTCCGCAGGATCGTGAGCAACTCCCGCCGCCACGCCTCGCCGTGGCGCCACGCTGCCTCGGCCGCGGCGTACCCGAGCGGATTCACCATCGGCACGAGTCCTTCCCCCGCGATCCGCCAGCGGCGCCTGATCGTTCCATCCGGCACGATCGCCGCGGCGCAGGACAGGCCGGCCAGGTTCCACGTCTTCGACGGCGCGACGAGTGTGATCGCCCGACGGGCGGCAGGATGGTCGAGGCTCGCGAAGGGCACGTGGGGGCCATCGTCGAGCACGAGGTCGGACCAGATCTCGTCGCTGACCACCGTGAGCCCGTGCCGCTCGGCGACGTCGGCGATGTGCTCGAGGTCGGCATGCCCCCAGACGGTTCCGGTCGGGTTGTGGGGGTGGCAGAGCCAGAGCAGCCTGGCGGCAGGACTGCGCGCGGCCCGCTCGAATGCGTCCCAGTCGATCCGCCAGCCGCCGGCGTCGTGCGCAAGCGGCACGCGGGCGCAACCCCGGCCGGCGAGGGCTGGAAGCGTGAGGAACGGGGGGTAGACCGGCGTGAAGGTGAGGATTGCATCGTTACGATCGCTCAACAGACGCGCCGTGATCGCGAGCGCCGTCACGACCCCCGGCACGCCGACGATCCAGTCGGGATCGACCTGCCAGCCGTGCCGTGCGGCGAGGTGCCCGACGAGCGCCGGACGAAATCCCGGCGGTTCGTGCGTGTAGCCGAACACGCCGTGCTCGACGCGGGCGTGGAGCGCCTCGAGCACCTCGGGCGCCGTGCGAAAATCCATGTCGGCCACCCACACCGGCAGCACGTCGCGGCCGGTCCAGCGGTCCCACTTCTCCGACCCGGTGCCGGACCTGTCGGGGCACGAAGAGAATGCGGTGGCTGTTTCGGAAGGCTTCCTCATTGCGGCCGCAGGATACCACTCCATGCCGGAGGTCATGCATAACGGTAGATCGCCGCCACGCCGCTTTCCGTCGGCATCCTGAGCTTCTCGAGCGAGAGCACGTCGCCGCCGTGCCGGATGACCATCTCGGCGACCGCGGCCAGGAGGTCCTCCGTGCGCAGGGCGGGCGTGTCTCCGGAGCGGGAGAGGTCGACGGGCATCTCGCCGTCGGGCTCGATCGCGCCGGTCGCCCGGTCGAGCCGTCCCGGCTCGAAGCGGTCCGTTTCCACGAGCAGCAGCGAAACCTGCCCCGCCGCTGCGGCGCGGGCGACGTCTGAAAGATCGCCTGCGCCAAGGCCGCGGTCGCGTGCCGCGGCGAACCTTTGCAGTTCGCGCTCGACGAGCGCGTCACGGGTCCTTGCGAACAGGGGGGCGACGAGGGCCGGCAGGTCGTCCACAGGGAGGAGGTGCACGTCGCGCGGCACGAAGTCCCCGAGGAGCAGGCTGTTTTTCGAGAGCCCGCGGAACACGGCCGCGATCCTCGGCGAGGCCACGAGGACGAGCGGCAGGTTCGTGAGGCGCGAGACCCGCTCGAGCACCACCTCGTCGACATGCCGCAGGAAGATCTCCGTGTCGGCATCGACATCGTCGTGCTTCGAGCCCGTGCCGCCATGCACGACGCGGCCCGCCCCAAGGCCGCTGGGCCCCATCCCGCGCCTCACGCGGTGCGGCTGCCATGTTTCGGCATCGACCGTCTCGTCACGATCGATCTCCGCCCGCCCGCCGGGGTCGTGCAGCGGCACCGGATCGAGCGCTTCGGCCGCTCCTTCGCGCAGGCAGCCCTCGTAGACACGGGCGGTGCGGCCCGTGAGCACAAGCACGTTGTAGCGGTCGGACCCGGCGACGAGCCGCACGAGCGGCAGCACGTGAAACCGGCGCGTGACGAGGGCCAGCGGCTTCACGGGCACCGGGAGGAGGAAGACCCGCGCCGCGCCGGCTGCGGCGAACACGGCCAGCCCGTCGCGGGTGTGCTCCCAAAAGCGGACATCGTCTCCGAGGGCGTGGAACGGCTCGAGCAGCCGCTCGACCTCCCCCCGGGGATGGGCGGCCGAGAGCGCCATCTCGAGGGCCTCCACGAGGTGGCGGTACGCCGGTCGATCGACGATGTTGCCGGGCACCTTGCGGTGCGTCGGCAGGAGGAGTGACATGCAGGGGGCCGGGTGCTCGCCGAGGAGTTCGCGTACCGCCTCCGCGGAGACCGGGCGGATCGCGTGCGGGTTGCCCGGGAACTGGCGTGGTGTCACCGAGCGGTTCAAAACCATGGCCGCACGTGCCTCCGAGAGAGAAGGCATCCGGCTGCCGGCGTCTGGCGACGCGTCCCGTGGCCCAATCCTTCGCACCCCGTGCGACGAAGGCAAACGGGAAACGCTATTTTCCCTTGAACCGCGCGTCCTTCGGCCGGTCCCGGGAGAGGACGTAGGCGAGGAGGTCGAGCACCTCGCGGTCGTTGAGCTGGTCGAGCAGGCCCTTGGGCATCAGCGACTCGGTCGCCGGCAGGATCTCCTCGACGTTGGATCGGGCGAGTTCGACGAACTTCGTCGCATCCTCGGGATCGGTGACGATCGTGAGCTTCTCCGGCGACTCGCTCACGATCCGCCCGCTCACAACCTTGCCATCGGCCGTCTGCACGATGCTCGCCTTGTACTGGTCGGAGATGATCTTGCTTGGATGCACCATCGCCTCGACGAGGTCCTTGAGCTGGAACCGGCCGGCGGCCTGCGTGAGGTCGGGGCCCGTGGCGCCGCCGTCCTCGCCGAAGCGATGGCAGACGACACAGCGTGCCGCCGCGAAGGTCCTCTTGCCGTGCCCGAAGTCGCGGCCCTCGGTGAGTCCCTCCGGGCCGGGCCGCGCGGCCAAGGCGAGCACGTCGTCGAGCGACCACGTGCGGCCCGGGCCCTCGGGCTTGGGCAGGGGCGGCGGCGTGTAGGGCTTGCGGATGCCGAGCGTCTCGAGCGCGAGTTTCTCGGTGTCGGTGAGGTGGGCGAGGCTTTCGTTCTCGATGTTCACGAGAAACTTGCGAAAACTGTTGCCGCCGGCCCATTCCCGCGCCCGGGCGAACCATTCGTAGTAGGTCTTGCGTTCCGGTGCCGTCCACGCGTCTTTGTCGCCCACGGTCCGGAGGACATACGCATAGTGGATCTGCAGCAGGTCGGCCCGCTTTTCGAGCGATGCCTGCACGGCTCGGCCGTAGTGGGCGTTGCGCTCCAGAAGCCGCTTGAGATCGTGTTCGCTCGGGGCGAGGTTCGTACTGCCCGCCGACTGCGTGGGCGCGGCGAGCAGCCCGACGATCTTCGCCACGATGCCCGGGGCCCGAATGCCGACAAGCAGGCTAGCGAGTTCGCGGTCGAGATCGAAATCACCCGAGGGGAAGAGCGGCCCGAGCCGCGCGGCGATCCTGCCCTTCGCCGCGGCGGAGGGGTCGCCGAGGCGCACGATCGCAAGCTCATACGCCCTCGTCAGGTCGATCCGGCCCGGGACGTCCAGCGCCTCACGATCGATCCGATCGAGGGCCGCGAGCACGGCCGGACCGGCCGCAGGATCGGCCTGGTGGGCGACGGCGATCGCGGCCGTGATCAGGCCGCGTGGATCGCTGCCAGCGAGGGCTTTGTCCTGCCAGAGTTCGAGCGGCTGGTGTTCGAGCACGACGCGGGCCGCCGCGCGGATGAAGCGGTCGGGATGTGCGAGGTGCGGCAGGGCCTTGGCGACCGCCGCAGCCGGATCTTCCGCATGCCGATGGAGGGATTCGAGGTCGCGCCGCAGCGTCCGCTCCGCGCCACCTGCCGGGGAGCGACCATCGACCGCCACGGTCGATTCGGATCCGGCGTAGACGACGCGATAGAGCTCGCTCTGTCCCCCGCGGCCACCCACCGCGAAGTACATCGCGCCGTCTCTGCCGATCGTCATGTCGGTGAGCGGGAGCGGCGTTCGCGACACGAACTCCTCCTTGACGCCCGTGTACGTCGAGCCCGAGGGTTCGAGGTGGATCGCATACATCGTGCCGAACGTCCAATCGCAGATGTAGAGCGCCCGCTGGTACTTCGCAGGGAATTTCGTCCCGTAGCCGAAGGCCACGCCCACGGGCGAGCCGGGGCCGATATCCACGAGGGCCGGCAGGCTGTCGGGAAAAGAGGCCTGCCACTTGCCCGAGCCGCTCCGCCAGCCGAGGTCGCTGCCGCTCGTGGCGTGGTTGACGCGCGTCGGGCGGTACCACGGGGTGCCGAAGTCCCACTCCATGTCGGCGTCGTAGACGAACAGTTCGCCGTCGGCGTTGAAGGCGAAGTCGTAGGGATTGCGGTAGCCGGCCGTCCAGATCTCCCAGGCCTTGCCGTCGCGGTCGGTGCTTGCGACATAGCCGCCCGGGGCGAGGATGCCGACGGCGTGGCCGTTGGCATCCCACATCCGCGGAATGATCTGGTCTTCGTCCCAGTTGGCGGGCAACCGGCTCGCGCCGTCGGCCGGCAGTTCGACCCGCCGCTGCGTCGAGCGGACGCCCCCCATCGTCTGCGGCTGGCTGACGTTCTTGATCTCGAACGGGATCTTCGTGTGGTTGCCGCAGATCACGAACAGCCGCTGCCCGTCGGGCGAGAGGAGGATGTTGTGCGGGCCGTGCTCGCCGCCCCCCTCGAAGGCCCGCAGTTTTTCAACCGTGTCGAGCGTGTCGTCGGCGTCCGTGTCGGTGACGCGGTAGAGGCCGCTGCCGGGGCCGCCATTGCAGACGACGTACAGCGCATCGAACGCCCAGAGGAGCCCCTGGGCGGCGGTGATCGGCACCGGGATTTTTTCGACGAGCGTCTCGCCCGAGCCGTCGAGCGGCGCGGGCGTGATCCGCACGAGGCCCTTGTCGCCCTGGTCGCTGGCGATGAGCCGGCCCTCGGGATCGGTCGCGAGAGCGACCCACGAGCCGAGTTCGTCTTTGGGCACGACGAACAGCCGCTCCACCCGGAAGCCGGCCGGAACCGTGAACGGCGGCGCCGTCACCGTCGCGGCATCGCTCGCCAGCGGCATCGACTCGGGCAGCTGCCGCCACGTGGGCTGATCGGCGGCGTGGCTGATTCCCGCGCACAGCAATCCCGAAAGCAGGGCGGTCGAAAGCCGGAAGGAGAAGTGGATCGCGCGGGGCATGGGCATGATGCGCCTCGAGGGAATCAGGGCGGAGTGCTCTGGCGGGGGCCGGCCGGAACGTTGTAAATTACCGTAAGAAATGCCGTCTTCCCAATCACCTTGCTCGGCAACGAACGTCGGGGGAGAGCAACTCTTCCGGCCGCCGGCCGTTGAATTCGAAGTAGTGGCTTCGTGTCCACGTGTCATCCTCGTGAAAGGTTTCGCGCATGACTCTCCGCATCCTCGCCATGTCGTTGCTCGTGACGTTCCCCGCCCTGTCGGCGTCCGCCGCCGACGAGAAGAAGGCCCCGGATCCCGAAAAGGTCTTCGCCCGCAAGGACGCCGACGGCGACGGCTCGCTCACGCTCGAGGAATTCAAGACCGGGCTCAAGGACAAGGCCCTCGAAAATGCCGAAAAGCGGTTCAAGAAGATCGATACCGACGGCAACGGAAAGGTGTCGCTCGATGAGTTCAAGGCCGGCATGGCCGCAAAAAAGCCATGACTGACGCCGTGAGAGGCAACCGATGACGACGGCACGACGATGGACCCGCGGTGTGGTGGTGGGCCTCGTGGTGGTGTTCTGCACCGTGGCCGTCGGAGCGGGCTCGAAGTCCGCCGCGAAGCCGCGGCGGGCTGCGGCGATCATGCCGCTGCCGGCGGCTGTAACGAAAGATCCGCCGCGGCATGTGATGGACGTGGCCCGCGTCAAGCGGGGCACGCGACCGGCCGTGCAGGCCGCGGCCGGCAGGATCGACGAACTGCTCGCGAAGCATCGGCAGGAGCACGGCGTCGAGCCGTCCCGGCATCTCACCGACGCCGCCTTCGCGCGGCGGATCTACCTCGAACTCGCCGGCCGCATCCCCACCCACGACGAACTCGTCGCGTTCCTCGACTCGAAGGACGGCGACAAGCGGGCCGACCTCGTCGATGCGCTTCTCGAAAGCCCCGATTACGTCAGCCACTTCTACAACTTCTGGGCCGACATCCTCCGGCTCCAGGAGCGGCCCGACAAGCACCTCGTGTTCGAGCCCTACCTCGCCTACGTGAAAGACTCGATCCGCACCAACAAGCCCTACGACGAGTGGGTGCACGAGATGCTCACCGCCGACGGCCGGCTCTGGGAAAACCCTGCCGTGGGGTTCCAGCTTCGTGACGAGGGGATGCCGCTGCCCTACGTGGACAACACCGTGCGTGTGCTCCTCGGCACCCAGATCGGCTGCGCCCAGTGCCACGACCACCCGTTCGACCACTGGACGCAGCACGAGTTCTATGAACTGGCGGCGCTTACCGCCGGTACGAAAACACGGCCCGGCGGCGACGGACCGGGCAAAAAGCGGACCCCGCCCTCGGGCCCGGCGGCCCAAATCGCCCGGGCAGCCTACAAACTGCAGCAGGAGAACAAGGAGCGGGGACAAAAGAACCGCGCCGCCGTCTCGCAGTTTCTCCGGGCCAACGTCACGAGCGTGGCCTTCGCCGACAAGAAACTGACCCTGCCGCACGACTACCAATACGACGATGCCAAGCCGCTCGAGACCGTGAGCCCGAAGGTGCTCTGGGGTGAGGTCCCGTCCGCGGCCCGGGCTGCCAACGGCCGCGAACAGTTCGCCTCGTGGATCGTCTCGCGCGACAACCGGCAGTTCGCCCGCACGATCGCCAACCGGCTCTGGAAGAAGGTGATGGGCGTGGGGCTCGTGGAGCCCGTCGACGACTTCAAGGACGACAACCCGGCCACGGACCCCGAGCTGCTCGAGCACCTCACCGACGAGATGCTGCGGCTCGACTTCGACCTCCGCGAATTCGTGAGGATCCTCGTCTCCACCGACACCTTCAGCCGGCGGGCCGTGCTTCACGACACGATGTCGGCCGCGCCATTCCGATTCCCGGGACCGGCGCTCAAGCGAATGACAGCCGAGCAGCTCTGGGATTCGATCCTCACGCTCGTGGCCCGCAACCAATGGGCGGCTCAGCGGCCCACCGTCGCCGAGGTGGCCGGAGTCATGACCGTCGATCTCCGCACCGCCACGCTCGACGACGTCGATCGCGGGCTCGAGGCGTTCCTGTCGCACTACGGCAGGCAGGCTTCCAAGCGGCACCTGATGCAGGCCTGTGGCTACCGCGGCCTGGAACTCGTGCGGGCGAGTGAACTGCCCACGCCCCTGCCGCTCGGGCACTTCCTGCGGCAATTCGGGCAGAGCGACCGGGAGACGATCGAGGGCGGCCGCACCGTGGCCACGATTCCGCAGATCCTCGCGATGTTCAACGGCCCGATCACGCACGCGATGCTCGAAAAGGGCTCGGTGATCTACGACGAGGTCACGAGCCACAAGCCGAAGGAAGCGGTGGACGTGGTGTTCCTGTCGGTGCTGTCGCACCGGCCGACCGCGGAGGAACGGGCGGCGGCGATCCAGGAGATCACGTCGGCCGAGGATCCCGCGACCGGCTGCGGCAACGTGATCTGGGCGCTGCTCAACACGAGGGAATTTCTCTTCATCCAATAGCGGCTCGAGGCCGCGCGGAGCGACACAGCATGGAGATGAATCCGGCATCCGGCCTGTTCGACGAGCGGCTCGCGCGGCGGGCCGTGATCGGCCGCATTGCGCGGACCACGCTCGGCGTGACGCTCCTCGAGGGACTCGCGGGCCGCCTCGCCGCCGCGGCCACCACGAAGAGCACGTCGGGCACGAACCTCGTCATCCTCACGATGCGCGGGGCGATGAGCCATCTCGACACGTTCGACCCCAAGCCCGGTCGGGAGGAGCAGGGGGAGACGAAGCCGATCAAGACGAAGACTCCCGGCATGCTCTTCGGAGAGCACCTGCCGCGGCTCGCCGAACTGTCGGATCGCCTCGCCGTGATCCGCTCGATGACCACGGAGACCGGCGACCATCAGCAGGGGCAGTATGTGCTGCGCACCGCCTACCCCGTGCTCGGCAGTATCCGGCACCCGTCGCTCGGCTCCTGGGCGCTGCACGTGCAGGGCAAGGCGAGTCGCGAGCTGCCAGGATACGTGCTCGTCGGCAACGGCAACGAGCATCCCGGCGCCGGGTTTCTCGATCCGGCCGTCACCCCCGTGCCCGTGGCCGATCCGAAGCTCGGCCTCGAAAACACCGTGCGGCCGCAGTATCTCACCGAGAAAAACTTCGACCGCCGGCTCGCGCTCGCCGACAGGATCGACGCCGACTTCAAGCGGTCCTACGCCGGGCCGCAGCTCGAGGCCTACAACCAGATGTACAAGGATGCCGTCCGGCTGCTCGGCAGCGTCGATCTCGAGGCCTTCGATATCGCGAAGGAGTCGGAGAAGACACGGGAGCGGTACGGCACGTCGACCTTCGGCCAGGGCTGCCTGCTCGCCCGCCGGCTCCTCGAGGCGGGCGTGCGGTGCGTGGAGGTGGAACTCGGCAAGTGGGACATGCACCGTGAGATCTTCGAGGAGTTGCCGGAGACGGCCGGCACGCTCGACACCGCCATGGCGGCGCTTCTCTCAGACCTCGGAGACCGCGGGCTCCTCGGCTCGACCGTCGTCGTGCTCGCGACCGAGTTCG
>RFPF01000075.1 GCA_009926295.1 Planctomycetia bacterium | reverse complement strand
ACCCGGCCGTCGGCGAGGGTCCCGCGGCCATACACCCACTGTCGCTGCGGCGCCACTTCGCCGAACATGCCCCAGTCCTGGCCGAGGCAGGTGGCGCGCACCGCCGCTCGCAGCCAGCGAGGCAGGGGGCGGGTGCGCCAATGGGTGTTCTCGTGAAGGAAACTCAGGGCCGCCACGCCGGCCGCGACGACCACGGCAATCGCCGAGGCGGCTGGTAGCCGCCGGTAGAGCGGGGCTTCGGCCGCCGCGCGGGCGTCGAATCCAGCGGCGCGGCCCCACCACGCGCCGGGGATGAACGCGAGCCAGGCGGCCATGCCGACGTAGGCGAAGAGCCCGAGCGACATCAGCACCGCCGCGGCCGCGTGGAACGCGAGGAAGACGGCGACGAGTCCGCCCCGGAGCGTGGGGCGTCCGCTGGCGACGAGGAGGCATGGCCCCGCCAGCTCGAGGGCGACGACGCCCCACGTGAGCAGCCTGCACGCGAGCGGGTGGAGGGAAAACGCCTGCCCGAGCGCGGTTCCGTGGTCGTGCCACGAAAGGGCCCTCGCGACCGCGTCGCCGGCCAGCCAGGTCGGATTCAATTTGGCGAGGCCGGCCCCCAGGTACACCGCGGCCATCTGCAGCACCAGCGCGATGCCCGCGGGCGACACCACCCCCGCGCACGCGGCCGTGCGCGAGCGGACGGCGTCCACCGACCAGACTGCACCCAGCGGCAGGAACATCGCCCAGAAGAGCAGGCAGCAGAGCCACTCGTCTCCGGCGTTGGTGGCGGGGGCGGTGCGGCGCACGATGCTCACGACAGCCACCCACGCGGCGATCGTGGCCGGCCGGGTGCAGAGGCCGACCGCGAGCCCCGCCCCGGCGACCCCCTCGAGCACGAGCACGGCGACTCCCCACCAGGTGGCGTCGACGAGGAACGCCAGCGACCATGCCCAGTGGTCGCCGAAAAAATCCCGCAGCGCCGCGAGCGGAAACATGCCGTCCGGGGCGAGCATCAAGGACGCGTCCCGGCCGCGGAGAAGCGCGTCGGCGAGCACGACCGACCCGATGGCGATCCGGAACGCCGCCAGGCTCCGAGGGTCGAGCGTGAACGTGCGCCGGACCCACGGTGGAGTCGACCATGCCATGCGGCACCCGCGAAACGTGAAACCGGGCTCGGACGGCGTCCGTTTCTTGTCCGGAGCGGCCCTCGAAACTACAACATCGCGGAGGTTTTCAGCGACTCCCGGCCGACGTGCGGGCGGCGGTTCGCGATTCACCCCGCTCCGCACCGTTCTACGAGGCAGGTCGACGCAGCATGGCAACGCACGCTCCGCTGGTGGTGTTGGGCGGTGGTCCGGGTGGGTATGCGGCGGCCTTCATGGCGGCCGACCTCGGCATGCAGGTGACGCTCGTGGAACGCGACGAGCGGCTCGGCGGCACCTGTCTGCTCCGTGGCTGCATCCCGTCGAAGGCGCTCCTCCACGTCGGCCGCGTGCTCGCGGAAGCCCGGGAAATGGAGGCGTGGGGCATCCATTTCGATCGCCCGGCGATCGACATCGACATCCTGCGGGGCCGCAAGGAGAAGGTGATCTCGACGCTCACCGGCGGCCTTGCCCAGCTCGCGAAGCGGCGGAACGTCTCGATCGTGCACGGCACCGCGAGGTTCACCAGTTCCTCGTCGCTCGAGATCACCACGCCGGGCGGCCCGAGCCAGACGCTCACGTTCGACCACTGCATCCTCGCGAGCGGTTCCCGGCCGGCGAGGATTGCCGCGTTCGATTTGCCGACCCCGCGGGTGATGGACTCAACGAAGGCCCTCGAGATGGCCGACGTGCCCGCGTCGCTGCTCGTCATCGGCGGAGGCTACATCGGCCTCGAGATGGGCACCGTGTACGCCGAGCTCGGCTCGCGGGTGTCGGTCGTCGAACTCACCGACACGCTCCTGCCGGGGGCCGACCGCGACCTCGTGAAGCCGCTCCAGACACGGCTGGAGAAACTGTTCGAGAAGATCCACCTCAGAACGAAGGTCGTGAAGCTCGAGGATCGGGGCGAGTCGATCCGCGTCCACTTCGAGGGCCCCGACGGCCCGAGCGTCCACGACTTTTCCCGCGTGCTCGTCGCGGTGGGCCGCCGGCCCAACTCCGACGGGCTCGGACTCGAGAACACCAAGGCCGTGGTGAACGCCAAGGGCTTCGTCGAGGTCGATGCGCGGCAGCGGACGGCCGACCCGCGGATCCTCGCGATCGGCGACGTGTGCGGTGAGCCGATGCTCGCCCACCGGGCCAGCCACCAGGGCAAGGTGGCGGTCGAGTCGCTGCACGGCGAGCCGGCGCTCTTCGCGCCGCGGGCGATCCCCGCCGTGGTGTTCACCGATCCGGAGATCGCATGGGCCGGGCTCACCGAGTCCGAGGCGGCCGCGCAAGGCCGCACGGTCGAGATCAGCCGCTACCCGTGGGCGGCCAGCGGCCGCGCGCAGGCCCTCGGCCGGACCGAGGGCCTGACGAAGATCATCGTCGATCCCGAGACCGACACCGTGCTCGGCGTGGGCATGGTGGGTCCGGGTGCCGGTGAACTCGTCGCCGAGGGCACGCTCGCCATCGAGATGGGCTGCTCGGCCCGCGACCTCTCCGAAACGATCCATCCGCACCCGACGCTCGGCGAGACCGTGGCCTTCTCGGCGGAGAATTATTTCGGCGTGGCTACCGAAATTTACAGGCCGCGCAGCGACGCGGCCGCTCGGTGATTCGGCCTTTACGGGGCGGGGAAATGGCCGGATAATGCAGGTTCCGCCGCGATAGCACCTCCGGAGTCCACCATGGCCAGCCCCGAAACCGAGCAGTCTGGACGCGATGTCGCCGACGAGGTTCCCGGGCTGCCGCGGGGTGCCCATGCCCCGATGTCGATCGGGCAGGTCGGGGAGACGGCCAGCGGCCAGCCGGAGATCGCCGACGGGGTTTCCGCAGTCGATACCGACCCGACGGAAACCCGGGAGTGGCTCGACTCGCTCCGCTACGTGATCACCAGCCGCGGCGGCGACCGCGCCGCCTACCTCCTCCACGCCATCGAGCAGGAGGCCTACCGGCTGGGGGTCGCGATCCCGTTTTCCGCGACGACGCCCTACATCAACACGATCCCGGCAGATCGGCAGCCCCCGTATCCGGGCAACCGCGAGATCGAACGGCGGATCAAGAGCATCATCCGCTGGAACGCGATGGCGATGGTCGTGCGGGCCAACCGCGAAGACAAGAGCATCGGCGGCCACATCTCGACGTTCGCCTCGTCGGCGACACTCGTCGAGGTGGCGATGAATCACTTCATCCGCGGCCGCGGCGACGACTACTCGGGCGACCAGGTCTACTTCCAGGGGCACGCCTCGCCGGGCATCTACTCGCGGGCGTTCCTCGAGGGGCGGCTGTCGGAAAAGAACCTCGAGAACTTCCGTCGCGAACTCGCGCCGGGCGGCGGCCTGTCGAGCTATCCGCATCCCTGGCTGATGCCGGAGTTCTGGGAATTCCCCACCGTCTCGATGGGCCTCGGCCCGATCATGGCCATCTACCAGGCCCGGTTCAACAAGTATCTGCAGGACCGGGGCATCAAGGACACGAGTCGCCAGCACGTGTGGTGCTTCATCGGCGACGGCGAGACCGACGAACCAGAGACCCTCGGGGCGATCTCCCTCGCGGCCCGCGAAAAGCTCGACAACCTCGTGTTCGTGATCAATTGCAACCTGCAGCGGCTCGACGGTCCGGTCCGCGGCAACGGCAAGATCATCCAGGAACTCGAGGGCGTGTTCCGCGGAGCCGGATGGAACGTCATCAAGGTGATCTGGGGCGAGGACTGGGACCCGCTCCTGGCGAAGGACGACAAGGGGCTGCTCGTCAAGCGGATGAACGAGGTCGTTGACGGGCAGTACCAAAAATACGTCGTCATGCCCGGCGGCTACATCCGCGAGCACTTCTTCGGCGTCGATCCGGAGCTCACGGAGATGGTGGCGCACCTTTCCGACGAGAAGCTCAAGAAGCTCAAGCGGGGCGGCCACGATCCGGAGAAGGTGTTCGCCGCCTACGACGCCGCCATGAAGTGCCACGGCAAGCCGTCGGTGATCATCGCCAAGACGATCAAGGGCTACGGCCTCGGCGAGGTCGGCGAGGGCCGCAACGTCACGCACCAGCAGAAGAAGCTCAACGAGGACGAGCTGCGGGCCTTCCGCTCGCGGTTCGGCATCCCGATCTCGGACGACGAGGTGGCGAAGGCGCCGTTCTACCGGCCGCCGGAGGACTCCGAGGAGATGCGGTACCTCCGCGAGCGGCGCGAGGCGCTCGGTGGCTACGTGCCGAGCCGGCCGAAGCAGGGGCCGCTCCTCAAGACGCCGGAGCTCGAGGAGTATCGGCCGTTCATCGAGAAGAGCGCCGGACGCGAGGTGTCGACCACCACCGGCGTCGTCACGCTGATGGCCTCGCTCCTCAAGGACAAGCACGTCGGCAGGTACATCGTGCCGATCGTGCCCGACGAGTCGCGGACCTTCGGCATGGATCCGCTGTTCAAGCAGTGCGGCATCTACGCCCACACCGGCCAGCTGTACGAGCCGGTCGATTCCGACCAGCTCCTCTACTACCGCGAGGCCAAGGACGGGCAGATCCTCGAGGAGGGCATCACCGAGGCGGGCAGCATCGCGAGCTTCATCGCCGCGGGCACGGCCTATGCCAGCCATGGCGTGCCGATGATCCCGCTGTTCATCTACTACTCGATGTTCGGCTTTCAGCGGATCGGCGACCAGATCTGGGCGGCCTGCGACAGCCGGGCCCGCGGCTTCCTCCTCGGCGGCACCGCCGGCCGCACGACGCTCAATGGCGAGGGGCTCCAGCATCAGGACGGCCACAGCCAGCTGTTCGCGACGGCCTATCCGAGCGTGAAGGCCTACGACCCGGCGTTCGTCTACGAGGCGACCGTCATCATGCTCGACGGTCTCCGGCGCATGTATGGCAAGGGCGAGGACTGGATCTACTACCTCACGGTCTACAACGAAAACTACGAGATGCCCCCGATGCCGCCCGGCTGCGAGGAGGGCATCCTCAGGGGCGCTTACCGGCTGCGCGAGGTGGCTGCCAAGGGGCCGGCGGCCAAGGGAAAGGCCGCGGCCAAGCTTCCGCCCGTGCACCTGCTCGGCTCCGGCGCGATCCTGCGGGAGGTGATCCGGGCGGCCGAACTCCTCGCCGAGCACTGGGCCGTTCCGAGCTCGGTCTGGAGCGTGACGAGCTGGAAGGAGCTGCGGCGGGAGGCACAGGAGTGCCGCCGCTGGAACATGCTCCATCCGACCGCCACGCCGCGGAGAAGCTACCTCGAGGACACGGTGGCCGCGGGCGACGGCGTCTTCGTGGCCGCGAGCGACCACGTGCGGGCGGTGCCCGAGCAGCTCGATCCCTGGATTCCTGGCGGATTGTTCGCGTTGGGCACCGACGGCTTCGGCCGCAGCGAGACGCGGGGGCCGCTCCGCCGGCACTTCGAGGTCGATGCCGAGTGCATCGCCATCGGCACGCTCTCGCGGCTCGCCGCGGCGGGCGCGATCGGCAGCGAGGTGGTGGCCGAGGCCATCACGCGTCTCGGCGTGGACCCCGACAAGATCGACGCCGCCCTCGCCTGATCGATCGTCCGCTCGCCCGCAGCCGAATTCCGCTCCCGTGCCTTGAAACCCATCTTCGACATCCCGAACCCCGGCGTCATCCATGGCCACAGAATTCAAGCTCCCCGATCTCGGTGAAAACATCGCCTCCGGCGACGTCGTGACGGTGTTCGTCTCCCCCGGCGACGTGGTGAAGCCCGGCCAGCCGCTCCTCGAGGTGGAGACCGACAAGGCCGTGATCGAGGTGCCCTGTCCACCCGGAGGGCGGGTGGCCAGCGTGCTGGTGAAGAAGGGCGATACCGTGAAGGTCGGGCAGACGCTCGTGACGCTCGAGCCTGCGTCGGGGGCCGCCGCGCAGGCGACGGCTCCGGCGAAGCCGTCGGCACCGGCCGCGACGCCGCAAAGCACGCCCGCCGCCCCACCCGCCGCCGTGCCGCCGCAGCCGTCTCCGGCGGCGGCTGCCCCGCCGCGTCCGGCTCCCGCTCCGGCCCCGATCGCGGCCGCCGCTTCTCCGCGGGAGCCAGAGCCCGAGCCGCAGGGTGGCGTCGCGACCGCCGTCGAGCCGGCCGGTCCGGCCGTGCGGCGGCTGGCCCGCGAACTCGGCGTCGACCTGGCCCGCGTGCGGGGGACCGGCCCAGGCGGACGCATCGTCCGCGAGGACGTCGTGGCCGCGGTCCGGCAGGCGAGCAGCGCCGCTCCGGCGGCCAGGCCGCGGGCCGATTCCGGCGCCACCGAGCACGACGACTGGGGGCCCATCCGGCGCGAGCAGATGTCGCGGATGCGGAAGACGATCGCGGCGAACATGGTGCGCAGCGTCCAGACGATCCCGCACCTGACCAACTTCGACGACGCCGACGTCACGGAACTCGAGGCGCTTCGCAAGGCCAGTGCCCCGGAGTACGCCAAGAACAACCTCAAGCTCACGGCGCTGGCGTTCGTCATCAAGGCGGTGAGCCTGTCGCTGCGGCAGCATCCGGGAGTCAACGCCACGATCGATCCCGAAAAGGGCGAGATCGTCTACAAGGAATACGTGAACGTCGGGCTGGCCGTCGACACGCCCCGCGGCCTCGTCGTGCCGGTGCTGCGAGGCTGCGACCAGCTCTCGATCCCGCAGATCGCGCAGGCGATCGCCGACACGGCCGAAAGGGCCAAGAACGCGCAGTACGGCCTCGAGGATCTCAAGGGCGGCACGTTCACGATTTCGAACCTGGGGGCCGTCGGCGGCGCCTATTCGACGCCGATCATCAATTGGCCGGAGGTGGCGATCCTGCTCCTCGGGCGCTCCCGTCGGATGCCGGTCGTCCACGAGGACAGGATCGAGCCGCGGCTGATGATGCCGCTCTCGCTTTCGTACGACCATCGGATGATCGACGGCGCGATGGCGGCGCGGTTTCTCAACGAGGTCATCGGGTATCTCGAGAGCCCGGGCCGACTGCTGCTGGCCATGTGATCGGGACCCCGTGAGCGAGACCATGAGCACCACCGAAAGTTCCGGCCCGTCCGGCGAACTCGACCAGGCGGGGATGGCGAACCTCGCCTTCCTCGAGGAGTTGTTCGAGCGCTACCAGCACGATCCTGCGAGCGTCGATCCCGACTGGCGGGAGTACTTCGATTCGCTGGCCGGCGGAGGCCGCGTGGCGGCCGACGGTCGGACGCACGCCATGAACGGGCACGTCGCCAACGGGCATGCCCTGCCGGACGCCGATCTCGTGTCGCCGGACGGCATCGCCACGGCCCGCGCCGTGGCGATCGCCAACGGCGAAGTGCGGCTTCCCGTGGCTCCGGCCGGCGAGGCCATGCCACTGCCTCTGCCGCCGCTCGCCACCGGGACGAAGGGGGAGGAGAGGGTCGCGTTCCTCCAGGATCGCGTCGACCAGCTGGTGCGGGCCTACCGCGTGCGCGGCCACCTGATGGCGGAAATCGATCCGCTCGGCCGGCCGCGGCCCGGGCTCCCGGAACTCGATCCACAGTTCTACCACCTCACCGAGGAGGACATGGACCGGGTGTTTTCGACCGACACGATCGAGGGCCCGCAGTCGATGTCGTTGCGGCAGATCATCAAGCGGCTGCGAAACACCTACTGCCGGGCGATCGGCGTGCAGTTCATGCACATGGACGACCTGCGCGTGCGGCAGTGGCTGCAGGTGCGGATGGAGGGCTGCGAAAACCGGATCCAGCTCGACCGCCGGCAGCAGCTGCGAATCTACCGCCAGATGACCACCGCGGCGGTGTTCGAGGAGTTCATCCAGAAGCGGTTCCTGGGTGCGAAGAGCTTCTCGCTCGAGGGCTCGGAGAGCCTGATCCCGCTCCTCGAGATGGCGATCGAGCGGGCCGCCGGTCAGGAGATCGGCGACGTCGTTCTCGGGATGGCTCACCGCGGGCGGCTCAATGTGCTCGCGAACATCATGGGCAAGAGCCCGCAGCGGATCTTCCGCGAGTTCGCCGACATCGACCCCGAACTTCACGTCGGGCGCGGCGACGTGAAGTACCACCTCGGCCATTCCACCGACTATCGGGCCGCCAACGGCCGAAATGTCCACCTCACGCTCTGCTTCAACCCGAGCCACCTCGAGTTCGTGAATCCCGTGGCGATCGGCCGGATGCGGTCGCGGCAGGACCGCAACTCCGACGTGATCCGCCAGAACGGCATGGTGATCCTCGTCCACGGCGACGCCGCCTTCGCGGGCGAGGGGATCATCCAGGAGACGCTCAACCTGAGCGAGCTCGACGCCTACCGGATCGGCGGAACGCTCCACGTGATCGTCAACAACCAGATCGGATTCACGACCGGTCCGCGGGAGGCCCGCAGCTGCACCTACGCCACCGACGTCGCGAAGATGCTGCAGATCCCGATCTTCCACGTCAACGGTGAGGATCCCGAGGCGGTGGCGCAGGCCGTGAATCTCGCGATGGACTTCCGCCGCGAGTTCCAGCGCGACGTGGTGATCGACATGTACTGCTTCCGGCGGCGCGGCCACAACGAGGCCGATGAGCCGGCGTTCACGCAGCCGGCGCTGTATCGCGTGATCGAGCGGCGGCCGAGCGTGCACGAGAGTTACCTCGAGAAGCTGCTCAAGCTCGGCGACGTCAGCCGCGAGGAGGCGGTCGCGATCGCCGACGAGCACCGGGCGAAGCTCGACGCCGAGCTCTCGGTGGCCAAGAGCGAGGACTACGTCCACAAGAGCGACCTCGCCGGCGTGTGGGCCTTTTACGTGGGCGGCAGGGAGCGGGACGCCGCGGATGTCGACACGGGCGTCCGCAGGGACGTGCTCGTGCACCTGCTCGAGCGGCTGGTGTCGCTGCCCGAGGGTTTCGAGCCGCACCCCAAGATCCAGAAGTTCCTCGAGGGCCGGGCGGCGATGGCGTCCGGGAAGCAGCCGCTCGATTGGTCGGCGGCGGAGGCCCTCGCGCTCGCCAGCCTCGCGACGCAGGGGCTGCGGGTTCGGCTCTCCGGCCAGGACAGCCAGCGGGGAACCTTCAGCCATCGGCACGCCGTGATCCACGACGCGGTCACCGACGAAACCTACTGCGCCCTCGAGCACCTCGCCAGCGACCAGGCACCGGTCGAGATCTACAACAGCCCGCTCTCCGAGGCCGGCGTGCTCGGCTTCGAATACGGCTACAGCCTCGACTGCCCCGACGGGCTCGTGATGTGGGAGGCACAGTTCGGAGACTTCGTCAACGCGGCGCAGGTGGTCATCGACCAGTTCATCGTCAGCGCGGAGGAGAAGTGGAACCGGCTCTCCGGCCTCGTCATGCTCCTGCCGCACGGGTTCGAGGGGCAGGGGCCGGAGCACTCGAGCGCCCGTCTGGAGAGATTCCTCTCCCTCGCCGCCAAGGACAACATCCAGGTGGTGTCGCCCACCACGCCGGCGCAGATGTTCCACCTTCTCCGGCGGCAGGTGCTCCGCGTGTGGCGCAAGCCGCTGGTGGTGATGACGCCGAAGAGCCTGCTGCGGAATCCGCAATGCGTGTCGAATTTCGAGACGTTCGAGCAGGGCACCTTCCAGCGGGTGATCGCCGACGGCTCGGGCGTGCCGGCTCGCGACGTGCGGCGCATCCTCCTCTGCTCCGGCAAGATCGCCTATGAACTCGAGAAGCGGCGGCAGGAACTCGGCCGCCGCGACGTGGCGATCGTGCGGGTGGAACAGCTCTACCCGCTGCCCAAACGCGCCCTGGAGACGGCCCTCGCCGACTACGCACCGGGAACGCCGGCGGTGTGGGTGCAGGAAGAGCCGGAAAACATGGGTGCGTGGCGATTCTTTCGCATCCACTTCGGCGACAAGCTCCTCGACCGCTTCCCGTTCTCGGGCGTCTGCCGGCAGAGCGCGGCCAGCCCGGCCACCGGCTCGAAGAAGAGCCACGACCTCGAGCAGAACGAGCTGCTCAACGCCGCATTCCACAGTTAACCCCGAAGGCTTTCCACAGATGGCACTCGAGCTCAAGGTTCCCGAAGTCGGCGAGTCGATCACCGAGGTGATGATCGGAGCCTGGAAGAAGCGGGAGGGCGACGCGGTCGCCACCGACGATGCCATCGTCGAAATCGAGAGCGACAAGGCCACCGTCGAACTGCCGGCGCCGGCCCACGGCACGATCACGAAGGTGCTCAAGGGCTCGGGCGAGAAGGCCGTCGTGGGTGAGGTGATCGGTTACATGGAGCCCGGCGCGGCCCCCGCGGCGAGCCAGCCCACCGTCGACGTGAAGCGCAAGGAAGGCCGCACCGACATCGGCCCGGTGCAGATGCCGCCGCCCGGTCCGGCACGGGTGATGCCGGCGGCTGCCCGCGTGCTCGCCGAGGCGGGCGTCGCGCCCGCGGCCGTGCCGGGCACCGGTCCCGGCGGCCGCGTCACCAAGGGCGACGCGCTGGCCGCGGTGGCCCAACCCGTCGCGCCCGCGAAGCCGGCCGCGGCGCCGTCGGTGAAGTCGGCGCCCGCCCCCGTGACGGTGCCGGCCGTTTCCGGCGGGGCCCGCGAGGAACGCTACGTGCTGATCAGCCCCATCCGGCGGAAGATCGCCGAGCGACTCGTGGAGGCACAGCACCAGGCGGCCCTCCTGACGACATTCAACGAGGTCGACATGTCGGCCGTGATGGCGCTGCGGGCGAAATTCAAGGACTCTTTCCAGGAGCGCCACGGCGTGAAGCTCGGCTTCATGTCGTTCTTCGTGCGGGCGGCGGTCGAGGCGTTGCGGGCGGTGCCGCAGGTGAACGCCGAGTTCCGCGACCCGCACATCGTGTTCCGTGACTACTGCGACATCGGCATCGCCGTGGGCGGAGGCAAGGGGCTCGTCGTCCCGGTGCTTCGCAACGCCGAACTGCTCTCCTTCGCCCAGATCGAGCAGGCGATCGGCGACTTCGCCCGCCGGGCCGCGGACAACAAGCTCAAGCTCGAGGAGCTGCAGGGGGGCACGTTCACGATCTCGAACGGAGGGGTGTACGGCTCGATGATGAGCACGCCGATCATCAACCCGCCCCAGAGCGGCATCCTCGGGCTGCACGCGATCCAGGACCGGCCGATGGCCGTCAACGGGCAGGTGGTGATCCGTCCGATGATGTACCTCGCGCTGACATACGATCACCGCCTCGTGGACGGCCGTGAGGCGGTGACGTTCCTCAAGCGGATCAAGGATTCGATCGAGGATCCCTCCCGTCTTCTTCTGGAGGTCTGAGCCGCCGATGCAACACGACCTGGTGGTGATCGGCGGCGGTCCGGGCGGCTACGTGGCGGCGATCCGGGCGGCCCAGCTCGGGATGAAGGCGGCCGTCGTCGAGAAGGAAGACAGGCTCGGCGGCACGTGCCTCCGCGTCGGATGCATCCCGTCGAAGGCCCTGCTCGAGTCGAGCCACAAGTTCGAGGAGGCCGGCCACGAATTCGCCCAGCACGGCATCCAGGTGGGTGGAGTGTCGTTCGACCTCGCCGCGATGATGCGGCGGAAGGAGGAGGTCGTGGCGACGCTCGCCAAGGGGATCGAGGCGCTGCTCGCCAAGAACAAGGTCGCCCGGATCCGCGGCACCGGCCGGCTCGCGGGGCCGGGCCGCATCGAGGTGACCGCAGCCGACGGTGCGAAGACCGCGATCGAAGCGTCGCGGGTGATCCTCGCCGTCGGCAGCACGATGCTGACGCTGCCGG
>RFPF01000074.1 GCA_009926295.1 Planctomycetia bacterium | reverse complement strand
ACGGGCCTGACCGTCGCGATGGCATGGTTCATCGTGGGCAACGCGATGCTCATGAACGTCACCGAACGTCGCCGAGGCTTTTCACTGCTCCGGCTTCTGGGGGCCACGGGCCGGCAGATCAGGCAGTTCGTCACGCGCGAGGCCGCGATCCTCGGCGTTACCGGGGCGATCGTGGGAGCGGGGCTCGGGCTCGCGGCGGCCAGGCCGATCTCGGCCGGCATCTCCCGTGCGCTGCAGGCACCGGCCAGTTCGCTCGTCGTGCACCCGGCCGTCGTGCCTCTCTCGGTCCTGCTCGGCACGCTGATCGCGATGGCCGGCGCCTGGTGGCCCGCCCGCGAAGCCACGCGGGTCGACCCGCTCGAAGGCCTCGACAGCGCGCCGCCGCCGCCGCGCGGCGTCTCCCGCGGCTTCGTCCTCCTCGCCCTGGCCCTCTGGGCGCTCGCCGCCTCGATCATGGCGTTCGTGCTCACGGAACGGCTGCCTCCACGGGCGGCCGTACCCGCCGGAATCGCGATGATGCTCGCGTTCGTGGCCACCACTCCGGCGCTCCTGCCTCCGCTGGCCCGAATGGTCGCGCTCGCCGTGCCGGAGCGGTTTCGGATCGAGGGCACGCTCGCGATCGAGCATATTCTCCGGCAGCCGGTGCGCACGGCGCTGACGACGGGCGTGCTCGTGGTGGCCGTGAGCAACGGCATCGGGCTCGGCCATGCGATCCGTGACAACGTCGACGACGTGCTCGGCTGGTATGGCCGGATGATGCGTGCCGACTGGATGCTCACGCACGCGGGCATGGTGAGCGCCGGCACCGAGTCGGAAGGATCCGATCCGCGCAGTGCCGAGGACGACGTCCGTGTCCTCCCGGGCGTCGAACGCGTCGAGGGCATCGGCGTGGCGACAGGCCGTGTGTCGGGCGTGGCCTGCGTGGTGGTGGCCCGCGATGTTTCTCCTGACGCTCCTCTCCCCATCGAACCTGTCGACACTTCGGCGACCGACCTGCGGGCCGCGCTCGACCGCGGCGAGGCCGCCGCCGGCACCGTGCTCGCCCGGCGCACCGGCATCAAGCCGGGCGACGAGGTGGCTGTGGAGGTCTTCGGCCGCACCACGAAGGTGAAAATCGCGGCACTCATCGTCGACTACACATCGGGCGGCTCCTCGATCCACGTGGAGCGCGCGACCGCCCGCAGGCTCTTCGGCATGACCGCCGCCGACATCCTGCTCGTGACCGCCGAGCCGGGGCGGGCCACCGGTCTGCGGGAGCCGCTCGCCACGATCGCCGACGAGCACTCGCTGCTGCTCCGCTCGTTCGCCGACGTGCAAGCCTTCATCGACCGGATCGTGAACGGCGTCGTCGGTTCCTTGTGGGCGATCCTCGGCCTCGGCTTCGTCGTGGGTAGCCTCGGCGTCGCCAACACCGTGACGATGAACGTGCTCGAGAAGAGGCGGACGCTCGGACTGCTGCGCACCGTGGGCATGACGGGCGGGCAGGTGACGCGGATGGTCGTTCTCGAGAGCCTGCTTCTCGGCATCTCGGGCGCCCTGATCGGCCTCGTCGGCGGCCTGGTCACCGCCCTCTTCATCCAACTTGCCAGCCAGCCGCTCCTCGGCCACCCGATCCGCCCCTCGTTCCGCCCGGGCGTGGTGGCGGCGAACCTCGTCGCCGCCATCGCGGTCACGGCCCTCGCCGCGTGGCTCCCCGCCCGCCGCACCGCCCGCCTCGACCTCCTCGAGGCTATCTCCAGCGAGTGATCGCCGCCGCCGGGCGGCGCGGAGCGCAAGTGTCCTCACGTCGTGTGGCGGTGATTTCCCCGTCACGGCCGACGTGCGGCGGAGCGGCCTATCGTCGCTTCGTCGCCCCGCGGAGCCCTCTTCATGCAGACGCAGCCGCAGATCTCGTTCGACGATCTCCCGATCGATGAGGCCGTGCGTGACGCGGCCCTCGAGCACATCGCCCATCTCGAGTCGCTCTCTGACCGGATCACGGGCTGCCACGTCGTCGTCGCCCAGCCGCACCGCCACCGGCGCGAGGGTCGGCTCTACTCGGTGCGGGTGGATCTCGTCGTGCCCGGCGCGGAAATCGTCGTCAACCGCAACCATCCGCTCGATCATGCCCACGAGGACGTCTACGTGGCCCTGCGCGACTCTTTCGCCGCGGTCCGGCGCCGGCTCGAGGATCACGTGCGGCTCCGTCGCGGGGCGGTGAAGCTTCACGCCCTGCGGGCCGAGGGACGCGTGAGCAGGATCTATCCGCTCGAGGGCTACGGGTTCATCGAGACGCCCGACGGGCGAGAGGTCTACTTCCACCGCCACGCGCTCAGCCCCGACGACTTCCGGATCATCGACCTCGGGATGCGGGTGCACTTCACGGAGGAGGCGGGAGACGACGGGCCGCAGGCAGCCCACGTCGAGGTCGCGCACGGGAGCGGCTCGAGCCGCTTGAGCCCACGCAACGCGTTCGTGGCCGACGTGCTCCACGAGGCGTGGATTGGCACCCTCCTGTTCGACCTGCTCACCGAGCAGGAGGCGGCCGACCGGGTGAACGTGTTCGACATCGGGCTTCTCGCTGAGCGTCTCGCCGCCGCGATCGCGCTCACGCGGTCCCACGAGCCGACCGCCGGCCTGCCCCTCGGGCTCTTCGGCGCGAGCACCGGGGCCGCCGCCGCACTGGTGGCCGCCGCCCGCGAGCCTCGCGTGGCGGCGGTCGTGTCGCGGGGAGGCCGGCCCGACATGGCCGCCGGCGCGCTCGGACGCGTGCACTGCCCGACGCTCCTCCTCGTGGGCGGCCGCGACACGCAGGTGCTCGCGCTCAATCGCCTGGCGTTCGACCGGCTCGGCTGCGTGAAGCAGCTCTCGATCGTGTCGGGGGCGACGCATCTCTTCGAGGAGCCCGGCGCGCTCGAGGAGGCGGCGCGGCTGGCGGCCGAGTGGTTCGCTCGACACCTTCCCCGGGGGGCGTCGGCATGAACGGCATCTGCTTCGACGACCGCGAGCAGGCGGGCTGGATGCTGGTCGAGCGGCTCCGCGTGCACGGTGTCGGCTCCGGGGCCGCCAAGCCGATCGTGCTCGCGATCCCGCGCGGTGGCGTGGAGGTCGGGGCGGCGGTGGCCCGTGGGCTCGGAGCCGAACTCGACGTCGTGCTTGCGAGGAAATTGCGGGCCCCGCACCAGCCGGAACTCGCCCTCGGGGCGGTCTCCGAGACGGGCGAAGTGCATCTCAACCACTTCGCGAGCGCGATGACCGACGCCGGCGACGCCTACATCGAGGCCGAGCGGAGGCGGCAGATGGAGGAGATCGCGCGGCGGCAGACGCTGTTTCGCGGCGTGCGGCCGCGGGCCGGGATTGGCGGCCGCACGGTGGTCGTCGTCGACGACGGGCTCGCCACGGGTGCGACGATGATCGCGGCCCTGCACACCGTGCGTGCGGCCGGGGCGCGGGAGATCGTCGTGGCGGTGCCGGTGGCCGCACCGGACCGTCTCGATGCGATCCGTCCGCTCTGCGACCGGATCGAGTGCCTCGTCGAGCCGGCCGACTTCTGGGCCGTGGGGCAGTTCTACCGACGCTTCGAGCAGGTCAGCGACGAGCGCGTGTGCGAATTGCTCCGCGACTTCGGCCTGCCGGGCACGAAGTGGACACGCGACGTCGCGCCCATCCACCACGCAGCCGTCAGCCCTTGATCACGCCGAGCGGCCGCAGGCGGGCGACCCTCGTCGAGAGGCCGGCCCGGTGCACGACGTCGACCACCATGTCGACGTCCTTGTAGGCCTCCGGCTGCTCTTCGGCGAGTCCGTCGCGGCTGCGGCTCCGCGCGACGACGCCGCCGTGCTCGAGTTCGGCACGGATGTCGCGGCCCCGGGCCGCCCGCGTCGCGGCGGTGCGGGAGAGGCAGCGTCCCGCGCCGTGGCAGGTCGTGCCGAACGACCGCTCGAGCGCACGCGGCCCTCCCGCGAGCACCCAGCTCGCCCGGCCCATGTCGCCGGGGATGATCACCGGCTGCCCCGTGGCGCGGTAGCGTTCGGGCACGTCCGGATGGCCGGCAGGAAACGAACGCGTGGCCCCCTTGCGGTGCACGCACACCGTCGTGCGCGTCCCGTCGACGTCGTGCTCCTCGAGCTTCGCGATGTTGTGGGCGACGTCGTACAGCAGGTGCATCCCCAGCGCCTCCCACGGCCTGCCGAGGACGCGCTCGAAGACCTTGCGGACCTGCCACATGAGGAGCTGGCGGTTGCAGAAAGCGTAGTTGGCAGCGGCCCGCATCGCGCCGAGGTAGTGGTCGCCCTCGGGGCTCTCCACGGGCGCACACACGAGCTGCCGGTCGGGCAGCTGGATGCCGTATTTCGTCGGCGCGTCGCGGAGCGCGCGGAGTGCGTCGTCGCACACCTGGTAGCCGAGGCCGCGGGAACCGGAGTGGATGAGCACGCAGATCTGGTCGTGCTGGAGCCCGAAGGCGGCCGCCGCCCGCTCATCCTCGACCCGGTCGACCACCTGCACCTCGATGAAGTGATTTCCCGCCCCCACCGTGCCGCACTGGTCCTGGCCGCGGGCGAGCGCCCGCTCGCTCACGAGTTCCGGCCGGGCGTCGGCGAGGCGGCCCTCCGCCTCGGTGCAGGCGCGGTCGTCCTCAGTCGCCAGGCCGCGGCGCACGAGATAGTCGACGCCGTCCCGCATGAGATCCCGCAGTTCGGCGGGCGCGAACACGTGCCTGCCCCCCTGCCCCACGCCCACGGGCACGTCGCGCATCAACTGGTTCACGAGCTGCACGATCACCGGCTGCACGTCGGCGAGCGCGAGACTCGTGCGCACCAGCCGCACCCCGCAGTTGATGTCGTATCCCACGCCGCCGGGAGACACCACGCCCCCGGCCGCCGGATCGGTCGCGCAGACCCCACCGATGCAGAAGCCGTAGCCCCAGTGGATGTCGGGCATCGCGAGGCTCGCCGCCTGGATGCCCGGCAGGAAGGCGACGTTGGCCACCTGTTCCGCGGCACGGTCGCTCCGCACGTGCGGCAGAAGCCGCTCGTCGGCGAACACGAGGCCGTCCACCCGCATCCCGGGCTTGTACGACCGTGGGATCCTGTAGCAGCACTCGTCGACGCGTTCGAGCGGCCCGCAGTAGGAGCGGTCGGGATCGGTCATATGTCCACGATCAGCGTCGCTTCCCAGCCCGTGGCCGTCCGGCGCACGTCGAGTTCGTGCTGCGTCACCGCCTTGATCTCGTGGGCCAGTGTATGGATCGCGGGGTCGTAGGGCTCGCCGCGGGCCGTGCCGCAGAGGCCCGCCGGATGGACACTCACCGCGAATTCCCGAAACAGCATCCGGTCGACCGTGAACGCGGCCAGGAGTTCCGTCGTCCAGTCGAGCAGCAGCCATTCGGGATCGGTGCCCGGCACGTCGAACGTGCGTTCGTCGCGGCAGCGGATCTGGTGCATGTCGCCGGCGAGGATCTCGAAGAGCCCCGCGCCCGCCTCGGCGAGCAGCAGTTCGAGCGAGGGCGCCTCGACGCGCAGGCCCAGGTCGGCGGTGTGCTCGAACACTTCGTGCATGCGGCGATTGTATGCGGGGCGAGCTCAACTGGCCCGCGCCGGCTCGTGACTGCCCGTACCCTCTCGCTTGATGTTCGCCTCGGCCCTCCCGGCCTCGGCTCTCTGCGTGTCCGCTTCGCTTTCGGCATCCATGCCTGCGCTCGCTTCCACAGCCCGCTCGAGGGCACGGGCAGTCACGAGCCTCCTCATTCCTGATCGAGTTGAGAAGGCTTCGGGCTCGCCGTGTCCCGGAGCAGGCGTATGCAGGCAAGCGCAGCCATGGATGGCGCAGCGCAGCCGGAGTCGAGTGAACGAAGGCCTGGAGGACCGCAGTGAACGTCCGGCGATGGGGGCGCACTCCTTGAAAGCAGGACAGGCTGAAGCCTGTCCTACGTTGCGAGCTCGAGTCCCGTGAGCGTGCCGGTGGAGGAGGCGAAGCGGTCGGCTTCGATGCCGAGCCGCTGCAGCATGCTCACGTAGAGGTTGGCCAGCGGCGGGTGGTCGACGGGGTCGAAGGCGAGGTGGCCCGCGTGGCGGAAGCCGCCACCGGCGAGAAGGATCGGAAGGTTCGCGTTGGAGTGGCTGTTGGCGTTGCCCATGCAGGAGCCGTAGAGCACCATCGTGCGGTCGAGCAGCGTTTCGCCCTGCTCGCTGACGCCGTCGAGCGCCGCCAGCAGCTCGGCGAGGGCCGCGAACTGCGCCTCCTCGAGCGTCTTCAGCTCCCCGATCATCTCCGGACGGTTGCCGTGGTGGGTGAGGGAGTGGGTCTCGTGGGCGACGCCGGGCGCCCGGGGCACCCACACCGCCGGGTTCACGAACAGCGTCGCCACGCGGGTGGAGTCGGTCTCGAAGGCGAGCCGCACCATCTGCCCCATGAGGCGGAGGAGCGTGAAGAACTCCTGTTCGGGCTGCTCGGGCGGCGGCGGGAGCTTCGGCTTCGGCCTGCGCCGGCGTTCCCACATCTCGGCCTTCTGCATCTGCTCCTCGACCTCGCGCACCGAAGTGAAGTATTGATCCAGCCGCGCCCTGTCTGCGGCGCCGAGCCCGCGGTCGAGCCGCTTCGCCGAGAAGGCCACGAAGTCGAGCACGCTGCGGCCGGATTGGAGCGTCGCGATCCGCTCGGCGGTCTCTCTCGCGTCGCCCTGCAGGAACATCCTGCGGTAGAGCCGGGCGGGGCTCCGTTCGCCCGGGATGGCGGCGCCGCTGCGCGTGAACGACAGGCTCGCGGTGCCCTGGGCGGCCACGGTGAGCGGGAGGGCCGCGATCCGCGTCTCGCCCCCGAGGGACTCCGCCGCCACCTGGTCGAGCGAGATCGTGTTCCGGAAGCTGCCGCTGGCGGGATGCGGGGCCCCGGTGAGGAAGCAGATGTCGGCCGCATGCCCGCCGTCGACGAGCGGGTGCGCGAGGCCCGAGAACACCGTGAACCGGTCGCGAAATGCCGCGAGGCGATCGAGGTATGCCGACGGCTCGTAGTCGCGGCCCGTCCCGCGCGGGAAGAAGAACTGCGGGAGGAGCCCCATCGTCGTCTCGATCGCGAGCAGCCGGCGTGGCGGCCCGCCACCGGAGCCGCCGCGGGCGGTGCCCGGGCGGGCGAGCGCCTCGAGCCAGGGGAGCGACACCGCCACTCCCGCTCCCCGGAGGAACGAGCGGCGCGACGCGGCGGCGGACGGCGGACGGCTCGGATTCATTGGTCGCGAAACAGGCGGCTCATGACGACTTCATGCACGATCGTACGCACGCCGTGGCCGCTGGCGGCGGAGCGGTCGACGATCGCGTCGAGTTCGGCCCGGTCGGACTCGGTCACGTCGGCCCCGGTGGCGTAGACGACCAGCTGCCGGGCGAGCGCGAGGGCGAGCCGCCGCGAATCGGCGGCGAGGAGCCGCCGGAACTCGGCGAACGACGCGAAGCCACGGCCGTCGGCGAGCGTACCCGACGCGTCGACCTCCGGTCCCGCGGTGAATTCGGCGCCGTCCGCGCCCGCCACGCGATACCGCTCGCGCCAGCCGCCGATCACGTCGAAGTTCTCGAGTGCGAAACCCGGCGGGTCGATCGCGGCGTGGCAGGCGGCGCACGCGGCGTCGGCGGAATGGAGGGCGAACTGCTCGCGGATCGTCACGCCGCCGCGCACGTCGGCGTCGACGGCGGGCACGTTCGGAGGCGGCGGGTCGGGCGGCTCATCGAGCAGCTCCCGCAGCACCCACGCCCCGCGCTTCACCGGCGAGGTGACGGTGCCGTTGGCCGTGACCTTGAGCACGCTCGCCTGGGAGAGCAGGCCGCCGCGCGGGGTGCCGGCAGGCAGCGACACCCGGCGGATCGCCGCCCCGTCGACGGCGGCGAGGCCGTAGTGGACCGCGAGCCGCTGGTTCACCATCGCAAAGTCGGCGGCGACCAGCGCCGTCGCGGGCTCGTCGCGGGCGAGGACTTCGGCGAAGAACTCGCGGGTCTCGGCGAGCATCGCGTCGCGCAGGTGCGGGCCGTACTCCGGATGGAGCGTGGCATCGGGCGTGGTGGCGTCGATCTCGCGGAGGTCGAGCCATTCGTCGAGGAAGTGCTCGACGAATCGGCGCGACTTGGCGTCGGCGAGCATGCGGCCGACCTGCGAACGCAGCACGACCGGGTCGCGGAGCCTCCCCTGACGGGCGAGCGAGAAGAGCTCGTCGTCGGGCATCGAGTCCCACAGGAACGAGGCGAGGCGGGCGGCGAGGGCCCAGTCGTCGAGCGGCCCGGGCGGCCCGCCGAGAAACAGGAACTCCGGCGCACACAGCGCGCCCTGCTCCGCGGCCCGGAGCGCGGCGTCGGGCTGGTCGCCCGCCTTGAGCCGCCGGTTGAACAGCGCCACGTAGCTGGCGACCTCCGCCGCCGTGGCGGGGCGGCGGAAGGCCCGGGCGAGGAATGTGGTGAGAACCTGCTTCGCGTCCGGACGGGGGACGGTGCCGTAGAGCAGCCGATGTCCGGCGGGCGGCCACGAATCGTGGATCGGGCCCTCCACCTCGAGGTGGTCGATCGCGACGCCCGGGCCCACGTACTCCGCCGCCCTGCCCGGCCGCTCGTAGACCCGCTCGGGCGGGATCGAGGCGGCCGTGAACAGCAGCTGTTCACCCGCGTTGAGCCAGGCTTCGAACGCGTGCCGCCGCGGCTGGAGCGACGGCGCGTCGAACGTGCCGAGCAGGCGGTCGTTGGCATGGAGCGTGACCGCCTCGACGGCCCGTGCCGGCTCGACCGCGCCCCTGTTCCAGTGGAAGGCCCACACCGAGAGGCCGAGGCGGTAGCGGCCGGTGCGCGGCGCCGTGAACGAGGTGAAGAAGAGGGCGAAGTGATCGTTAGGCCCCTGACGGCGGAACACGCCGACGGAGTGTTCGTAGGGGAAGACCCCGATCCCCTCGTAGTAGGCGAGCTTGTGCGGCAGCGGCCCACGGACGAGCGGCAGCGCAGACGCGTCATAGCGGCCGTCGCGGAGGAATACGGCGTCGCCCTCGACGAGGGCGAGCTTGAAGACGTCCTGGGCGCCGGGCAGCAGCCGCTCTGAGACGGGCTTCGGCGGCGCGCCATCGCGGGCGGTGGCAACTCGCAGGGCCTCGCCGGCGGCGGCGTGCCAGGCGGCGATGTGCACGGGCGACACGTCGAGCGCGTCGGCGCAGCGGTCGAAGCCGTGGGCCCGGCCGTCCTCGGGGAGCATGTCGCGCACGGCGAGTCCGGGGAGGTCGAGCAGGTCGCGCAGCACGTTCTCGTACTCGCGACGGGTGAGCCGGCGCCGGGCGGCGCGGGCCACGGGTGGCGCGACGGCTGCCGCATCGTCGGCCGCGGCGCATGGCGACGCCGGAGCGACGAGCGCGCACCACACCGCGAACCACAGAAACGCCCCCGGCCGCGTCATCGCCGTCTCCCGCTCCCTCCCTGAAAATCGGCGATCCTCGCCCCGCGAGACTCCCGGGCCGGCGTCGGCCGCTCCAGGCGTCAAACTTGCCGCATGTTTCGGCACTTCACGCGGGCTGCGGTTCCGGCGCGGCGCGTGGGCTGGGATACTGCCGGCCGCCATGCCGCCCGCCTCCGTCCAGCCAGACCCGTTCCGCCCCCGCGGTGGTACGCCCGCCGTGTGGGTGGCGCTCAGCGGCGGACTCGGCAACCAGCTCTTCCAGTGGGCGGCAGCCCAGGCGCTCGCGCTCGACTGGGGGGAGCCCGGGCCGGTGCTCGACCTGCGGCTCTTCGACCGTTCGCCCGGCCGGCGGGCGTTTCTCGCGCTGCGCGACGCTGTTTGGCGGGTTCTCGTCAGCCGCGAGGCCTTGTTCCGCTATCGGATGCTTCGACGGTGCGGCGAGCTGGCCGCCCTCGGGATCCCCACGCCGCCCCTGCCCGCTGCGCGGCCCGCGCTGGACGATCTCCGCCGCGCGTGGCGTGATCCGGAATGCACGAGCGTCGGGGGCCGGCGCGTCGTCCGCGACACCGCCTCCCTCGATCGCGGCCGGCCCGAGCCGGTGCTGCTCGCCGACTGGCTGCAGTCGGAGCGGCATTTCGCGCATCGCGCCGCCGAGATTCGCCGGTTGCTCGCCGCGCCGCACGCCTCGCCGGCCTTCGAGCGGTGGCAGGGACCGCTCTCCGCGCCGAACTCGGTGGCGGTGCACGTGCGGCGGGGCGATCTCGTCAAGCGGTGCAATCACGTGTTCGCCCTGCAGTCGCCCCGCTACTACGAGGCCGCGGCGCGGCTGGTGGCCGAACGCACCGGCGCCGAGCGGTTTCACGTGTTCACCGACGACCCCGAGTGGGCCCGTGCCGAGCTGCGGCTGCCGGGCAGGACGACGTATGTCAGCGGCGAGGAAGGCGGAACCGCGATCGACGACTTCCGGCTCATGCAACTCGCCGCGCACGTCGTCATGGCCAACAGCACCTTCTCGTGGTGGGCGGCGTGGCTGGGCGAGCGGCCCGGGTCGTGCATCGTCGCACCCGCGGCATGGAGTTCCGATGGTGGTCGCCGGCCGGACCTGCTGCCTTCCCGCTGGACGATTCTCGACGTGCCGCCGCTTACGGATCGCTAAGCCTCGCCCGTGGGGAACGGTCGGTTCGCTATACTCAGGCCCCCGGATGGCCCCGTCCTCAAGCCTATGATGCCACGACCCTTCAGCCACTCCTTCAGCCTGCCGCACTCGATCCGGCGGGCATTCACGCTCGTCGAGTTGCTGGTCGTGATCGCGATCATCGGCGTGCTGGTCGGGCTCCTGCTGCCGGCCGTGCAGGCGGTGCGCGAATCGTCGCGACGATCGTCCTGTGGCAACAACCTCAAGCAGGTCGGCCTCGGAGTGCAGACGCATGCCGATGCGAAACGCAAGCTGCCCCAGGGCTATGCGTCGGCGTTCGACGCCGCCGGCGCCGACACGGGCCCGGGCTGGGGCTGGGCGTCCTTCATCCTGCCGCACCTCGAGCAGGCGACGATCGCCTCCCGGATCGACACGGCACAGCCCATCGAGGCCGCGGCGTCGAGCGGCGGACGCGAGACCGTGATCCCCACGTTCCTGTGCCCGTCCGACGCCGGCGCGAAGGCCGCGTTCGCCGTGGGCCCGCGGAGCGCGGCGGGCGCGTTGACTTCGACCACCTGCAAGGTGGGTCCTTCGAACTACGTCGGCTGCTTCGGCGTGGGCGAGCCCGGCGTCGACGGCGACGGCGTGTTCTACCGCGGCAGCGAGGTCAGGCTGCGCGACGTCACCGACGGCCTCAGCCACACGCTGCTGGCGGGGGAGCGGTCGTTCCGCGACGCCGCCTCCACCTGGGTGGGCGCCGTGACCGGGGCCAACCAGGTGCCGGAGCCGACCTGCACGATGGGGTTGCAGGTCAACAATGCCTCGAACTTCGTGCTCGGCCACACCGGCGAATCGTACGACGGCCCGGCCGGGGCCACGGAGATCAACAACTTCACCTCGGTCCACACCGGCGGAGGCATGTTCGCCTTCGCCGACGGCCACGTGTCGTACCTCGGCAGCGCGGTGAACTACGCGACCTACAAGGCCCTCTCCACGCGGGCCAAGGGCGAGAACGTGTCCTCGGAGGGCAACTGAGCGTGCGATCCACCATCCGATCCTCCATGCTCGTCGTCGGCGTCGTGTGTCTCGTCCTCGGCGTGGCAGGTGGCTGTGGTGGGCCGCAGCAGGAGATCTCCGCGCTTCGGCTCGAGGAGGTGCCGCCCGAGCTCATGAAGATCGCCGCCGAGAAACTGCCCGGTGTGAAGTTCGACACTGCGTTCAAGAAGTCGAGCGGCACGATCGAGATTCGCGGCAGGGCGAAGAACGGCAAGATCCGCGAGGTCGACATCCGCCCCGACGGCACGGTCGAGGAAGTCGAGTGA
>RFPF01000073.1 GCA_009926295.1 Planctomycetia bacterium | reverse complement strand
GTGGCGAACGTTCGCCACGCGTCGGTGCCGCCGTCGGTCGTCGGGCCGACGGAGTACAACTCGGCCGTGATCGTTCGTGGAAGGCCGCTGCGATTCTCGAGACCTAGTTCCCACGCGACCGTGCGACCCGCGAGGCCCGGCAGGACCACGCTCGTCTCCTCGCCGGCAGCCCCCGTTGGCATCGGTCTGGAAAACTGCCACCCGGCCTGGCTTCCCGCACTCCCGGCTGGAAGCCGCCGCACCGCCAAAGCGACTGCGCGATCGCCGACCACGCGAATCCGTCCCTCGGCGCTGCTGCTTCTTCCCTGCGATTCACACCGGACCGTCAGCGGCACGCCACCACCACCATCCCGCGCCCCCACACCCGGCTGGACGGTCACCACGAGCGTCACCTCGCCTCCCGCTCCGGCGATCTGTGAGAGCCGCACTGCGCGCTGGGGATCGAGCCGCTCGCCATTGAGAATCCTCACGTCGAGATCTGCGGGCTCGAACACGAACCGCAGCCGTGGATCGTCGAGCGGACGTTGGGACGCGCCGACCGTCACGCGCACCTGTGCCGACTCGCCTGTCCCGAGGGCCGCGGTCGGCATCCCGGCGAGCGCGACATCCACCGCCCCGGGGCCGGCCCGGCTCGGAAGACCGACGATGGTGACGCCGGTGAGCGAGGCAACGTCGCGGGCATCCATCATCCGCAACGCACTGGAGGCGATGTCGCCGAAGTCGAGCACTCCGGTGCGCGGCTCCTCGGCTGCCGCGGCAAGCACTGCGAAGATTTCGGCAACGCGGCCTCCCAGCCTGACGATCCGCGACACCGCCACGCGATCGGACCCGTACGGCTCGAGGAGCGTCGCGGCCTCGCGGCGCACATCGGCCAGGCGACCGGCGATTCGCGACGCCGCCACCGAACCTTCGGCCGTCGCGCCCCGAGGCACGATCGCGTCCCCGAACAAAGCGATCAGATTGCCGGCGAGCGCTGCGATCGATGCCAGATGACCCTGCTCGATGCGGCCGTATTCAGGCCGGGGCGGCAGCGTGCCGCTCCAGGTGGCGAAAGCCCGGGCGGCTGCGGCATCCGTCTGCATGCGTCCGGACTGCAGCAACCGGATCAACGCTTCCCGCCGTGCGGGGAGCGTGGCCGGGCTCCGCAGCGCACCGACACAGGCCGGATACGAGGGATCGGCGAACTCGCCGGGCCCCCGCGTCAGCAACCCGTCGACGACATGGTTGATCTGGTCCACGATGAGCCCGGTCTGCGTGGTGACCGCCCGCGTGAGGCCTGGCAGCGAACGCACTTCGGCCAGCGACTCGTCCGCCATCCCGGAACCGATGTTCTCTACGGCGACCCGCAACGCTGCCAGTTTTTCAATGAGCGTGGCCAGGCCTCCCAGGTCCATTGGTGATTCGTTCGCGCCGCCGGTGCAGTTGCCCAGCACGTCGAGCGTCGACCGGGCGACGAACAGGCCGTCGGTGAACGCCGCGAGCGCCGCCGTCAGTGATGGCACAGCTTCCGACCATGATCGCATCACCCCGCCATCATCCGCCGTTACCCAGGCCGAGAGCGCGGAATTGCCAGGATCGAGGCGGCGGTCGCGCCCGGGGGGCGGCGGAACCTCGGCCAGAGCCTGCGCTATCTCATCGAGCCGCGCCTGCGGCCCGCGTGACGGACCGGTGTCGGCTCGTGCAGCCGTCGTGGCCGCGGCCGACAGGGAGAACAGTTGGGTCCAGACGTGTGGCGCGATGTCGGCGAGCGTGGGGCTCGCCCCGAGACCGCGCCGCGTCGTCGCCCCGCGCTTCCCAAGGCGGGCAAGCCCGCTCCAGACATCCGCCCGGACGACGATGGGCGCGGGCGGCGCGGCGAGTTGTGGGTCCGCCGGTGGTGCCTGCGGCGCCGGCAGACTGCCGGCCGGTGCCTTGTCGCTCGGTGCGGCCCGCGCAGTCGACGACGACGCGTCGCCCGGCTGCTGTGGAGCTGGTGCTGTCTCCGGCGGTGCAGTCGGCTGCCGCGGCGATCCCGGAGAAGCCGCGGCCTCGGGGGACGGAGCCACGCCGCTCCCGGAGGCCGTGTTCGTCGGGAAGGTGAGGTCGGCGGCAGACGTCGCGCCCTCCGACGCTGACGGCACCGCTGCAGTCGGCGCGACGGGCTGCTCAGCTGCGACGCGGATGATCTGCACCGCCGGGACGGCGCGAGTCGCCGCTGCCGGCGTGGCAGCAGGAGGCGGCTCGGTCGGTGCCGGAGCGGCTGTCGGCGATGGCTTCGATGCTGCCGGCGGTGGCTTGCGGCTCACCCGCACGAGCCCGACGGAAGCCGGCACCGCGTCGGCCGAGATCCGTCCGGCTCCGAGTTTCCACAGCACCGGCGTTTGCTGTTGTCTGCCACCCGACGCGCGACGCACCCACTCGCTCGTCCAGCGCGTGACAAATCGCGTGACCTCGTCGAGCTCCACGACGCCGTCCCCGTCGCCGCAGCCCTCGCCGTCGGCCGCTCCGGAAAGAGCCAATTCGGCGGCCCGACCGAAGTACGTCCGCCCGCTCGACAGGCTCACCTCCGAGACCTGGAACAGATCCTGCGAGCCGAGCACCCACACGTCGCCGCGGGCCTTCTTTTGGGCGGCGGTAAACTCTTCGTCGAGCAGGCGCGGCACCACGTGCGCAAGGGTGCCCAGCCGCGGATCCCAGTTGATGTCACCGAGGTCGATCAGCACGAGCGTGGTCCGCGACGCGGCGGCCCCGATCGCTTCGACGACGTCGCGGATCGGAACCAGTTCCCTCGGCCTCGCCCCCTTCACCGTGCAGTCGGCGGCCACGATGCACGCCCGCTCGGCGACCGGATCGGCGAGCGGCAGCCCCTCGGTGTCGAACACGGGCACCGCGGCGATGGTCTGCCCCCGCACGTAGGCGATCAAGACGTCCTTTGCCCGTATCTGGAGCGCCGTCATCTTCGGCAGCAACAGGTCTCGCATGCCGTCGACGGTCTCCGTGCCGTCCACCGCGAACGCCTTCCCCCCGAAGGCCACCCCGGGCGCCCGCTGGATGGCACCCTCGATGGCGGCGGTGTCGGCCTGCGAAAACGGCACCGGCGCGAGCACCCCCAGCCGATACTGGTCGATCACGAGGGTGACGACCGCCGTCTGCCATGCGAACAGCGGGCCGAGCACCAGCCCCAGCACGACGGCGGCGCACGTCACCGCGATGGCGGCCAAAAACAGGGCCAACGTCCGCCGCCGGCTCGGCGATGCGGCCATGCTCCGGCGGGTAGCGGGCTTCCAGCCGCCTGGTCGCGGAACTCCGTTCCCTGCGCTTGCCACTCTGCATCCTTCCAGCCGAGTCCGCCGGCACTGCGACGGCCGACGCGAATTGCCGGTTTTCGCTAGCATGGTACGATTCCGCCCACGATTTTGTAAACCGAATCGACCCCGCACGACGCGGGAGAAGCCCCTGGAATCGCCGGCCGACTCATGCGTCATCTGAACGTGCATTGGGCAGAGGGACTGTTCCTTCGGCCACACCACTTCCAGTCGCTGGAGCGGGCCTGGGCCGAACGACTCGCTTTGGCCATGGCGGCCGCCGATCCTTGTGCCTACGGGCTCGTGCGATTCGAAATCGACCCCGCCGCGCTCGCCAACCGCAAGCTCGAGGTACGGCGGTGCCAGGCCGTGCTCCGCGACGGCACGCTCGTCTGGCTGGAGCCGGGCGAGGAGCCGGACAGGCTCGATCTGGCAACCGCGGGACGACAGGTCGCGTCGCTCTCCGCGGCGGTCGGGCAGGCGCTCGAGGAGACGGACACGATCCGCGTCTATCTCGCGGTGCCGAAATTCGACCCCGCCGGCCCGAACGTCGCGCCTCCCGGCGACGACGCGGCGAGTCAATCGATCGTCGTGCGGCGTTCGTTGCCCGATGACACGACCGGTGGCAACGACGCAGAGTTGGAGTTCCGACGGCTCAACGTGCAGCTCAAACTCTCCACCGACGACCTCTCGGGCTTCGAGTTGCTTCCGGTGGCCCAGATCCGCCGTGCCGGCAACCGCGAGGCAGCGCCCGAAATCGACACCGACTTCTTTCCCCCGATGCTCGCGATCGACGCCTGGGGCCCGCTCGGCCTCGACGTCGTGCGCGGCACCTACGACCTCGTCAGCCGCAAGGTCGAGGTGCTCTCCGAGCAGGCGGTCAATCGGCAGGTCGGCTTCTCGAGTTCCGAGCCGGGCGATCTCGATCGCCTGATGATGCTCTCGAAGCTCCTCGAGGCCCAGGCCGTGCTTCGCACCGTCGCGTTCGCCCAGGGCATCCATCCGCGGGTCGCCTACACGGAACTCTGCCGGGTGGCCGGCCAGCTGGCCGTGTTCGAGCCGCAGCGGTCCCTCGGGGAACTGCCTGCCTACGACCACGATGACCTCGCCACGATCTTCCGCACGGTCAAGGCGCGGATCGAGGCGATGATCGGCCGGGTCGTGGCGCTGGAATTCGAGCAGCGTTACTTCACCGGCTCGAGCACGGCGATGCTCTCGGTGGTGATGGATCCCAAGTGGCTCCAGACCGATTGGCAGTGCTACATCGGCGTCCTGCACGGCGACATTCCCGAGGCGGAATGCCACCGCCTGCTCACGGGCAACGCCCATCTCGACTGGAAGCTCGGCGGGGCCGACGAGGTCGATCGCCTGTTCCGGATGGGACTCCCCGGGCTCGAGCTGTTTCCGCTCGACCGGCCCCCGCGGGCCCTGCCGGCCCGTTCCGGCTGGCTCTATTACCGGATCGGCATGGACAGCCCCGCCTACAAGGCGGTGCAACAGTCGCAGAGCCTCGCGATCCGCGTCCGCGATTCTTCGGTCCTCAACGCCGATGAAATGGTTGGGCGACGGCGGATGCAGGTTGCCTACGAAGGCCGGGTCGCAACCATGGAGTTTGCGGTGTTCGCCGTGCCCACCTGACGGGCCGCCGGGAACCGCGCGACGAGGCGACGATGTCCCCCGAGTTCACCACCGCCGCCGCCCCCCTTCTGGTCGCGATCCTCGATCTCGCCAAACGTGCCGCGGCAGGGGAGGCTCGGTCGGCCGAGACGGAGCGCACTGCCATGCTGGCGGCCTTCGAAGCGGCGATGGCGAAGACCCGCGGCCCACGGGGCGAGGAGTGGAAGCTCGCGAGTTACGCGCTGGCGGCCCTGGTCGACGACCTGATGATCGTCGAGATTCCCTGGGCGGGCCGGACATGGTGGGAGAACCATGCCATCGAGGTCGAGCTCTTCGGCACGCGGCGGCGCGCGACCGAGTTCTTCGACCGCGCCGCCAAGGCCGCGACGCTGCCGGAGAAGGACGCGATGGCGCTCTATGCCGGGGCGGTCGTGATGGGATTTCGCGGCGTCCTCCGCGACAAGCCGGAAGCCCTCGACGCGTGGATGAGGTCGAATGTTTCGAGCCTTCGCCTCAGCGACGGACGGCCGACGACGCCGGCCCGGACCGTCGGCCTGCCGGGGGCGACGCCACTCCCCCACGCGGTCGGGCTTATCTGGCACGCGCTCGTGACGATCGCGCTGGTGTCGTTGCTGGCCGTCACCTGCTGGTGGGCGTGGGTGATCTCCTGATGCGGACCCGCCCCGACGGAGCCTGTGCATGAACGTTTTGCTGCAGATGCTCGCCTCGCCGTTCGCCGGGGCCGCGAGCCTCGGGAGATGGTTTCTCGGCCTTACGCTGGCCGGCAGGATCGCCGTCGCGGTGGCGCTCTTCCAGGGCTTCCTCGTGACGCTCGCGCTGGCGGTCATCCTGCTCGCGGGCGGCATCCCCATCTTCCAGGCATGGTGGACGCCGGGAAAGTTCACTTCGCTGCTGCTGCTGATGCTCGTGGTCCCGGCGCTCGTGTATCTGGCGGCGCGGCTGTGGCTGCAGCACGACGTCGCCCGATGGCCGGATATCGACAACGCCTGGCAGGAAGCCCTCATGGAACTCGACCGCCAGGCCATCGACATCCGCACCACGCCGTTGTTCCTCGTGGTCGGCCTCGACGGCCGCGATGACGAGCAGACGTTGATGAGTGCCCTCCCGGGCCCCCTGCTCGTGAAGTGGGCTCCGGCAGGCAGCGCGCCGCTGCACGCGTATGCCAGCGCCGACGCGATCTTCGTCAGCCTCTCCGGGATCGGCGCGACCTGCGGTCTCCTCAATGGCGGTGTGCCGACCGTCGGCACGGCTGCACCGGCCGAGGGCGGTGAAGATGGTGCGTCGGCCCCCGCGGCGGACGCCTGGCGCGGGAGCGTCGTCCCCCGGCACCGGCTCGACGACGCCACGGAGCAGGCGGCGGCCGAGCGGCTGCGCACGCTGTGCGCATGGCTCCAGACCGCCCGGCAGCCGGTCGCCTCGCTCAATGGCGTGGTGGTCGTGGTGCCGTTCGGCGACGGCGAAACGGCCGCGACGGCCGCGCTCGGGGCCGCCGTGAGCGCCGACCTCCAGACAATTTTCGGCACCGTCGGGCTGCGGGCCCCGGTGACGATCGCCTGGCGCGGGCTCGAGGGCGTGCCGGGGTGCCGTGAGCTGATCACGACGATCCCCCCCCATGAGCGCCAAGCCGCCCTGGGTACGGCCTGGCCCGCCGGCCTGCCCGTATCGCACACCCAGGCACACGACCTCGCCGTGGCCACCTGCGGCGCGCTTATCGACCGGGTGAGCGACCACCTCCTCCTGCCACAATCCCTCCAGCAGTCGGCGATCAACCGGGCCCTAATCGACCTGGTCTGCCGGCTGCGGCTCACTGCGGGCACGACCATGGCGACGCTTCTCCAGCGGGTCGTCGCGCTCGCCGATCCGACCACCGGCCCGCCGCCGGTCGCCGGCAGCTACTTCGTCGCCGCGTCATCGGGCACCGGGCCCGACTGCTTCGTCCGCGGCATGCTCGAACGGGCGGTGGCCGTGCAGGGCGAGCTCGAGTGGAACCGCCGCCGGCTCGTCCACGACCGCAACTGCCAGATTCTTGGCCGTCTGCTGGGCGGGCTCGATGCCGCGCTTGTGATCGGCGTGATCGGCGTGATCTGGTGGCGGCTGGCAGGCTGACCCGCGTTTCCTCGGGTGTGCTGCTAGTCTATCGAGACGTTGTTCAATGTGTGACGCACTAGAAGGATAAAAAATGGCAAACCCGTGGCGCGACATTTATCCGATTGGCTTCTGGAATCGACTGGTCGGTGAATACCGGTCCGGAGCCCTGGCGTCTTCATCGGCGACGGTCGGTCGCTGGATGCGATCGATTTTGACCAAAGGCCGAAAGCTCCCGCAGCAGATCGACCGGATCACGAACGCACTCAGCGGCTACCACGCCATCCCGAAGGACGAGTTGCAGAATTTTCCATCGCGGATCGCACTCCTGCGCGGCATTCATGCCGACTCCGTTGAATATTGCAACAAGTACAACATCAACAAGACCATCAAGGACACACGCACCGCGGAAGACACGTTCACATCGATGGACGCGTATGTCTGGTCGATCGGTCGACGGGCCATGCGGAAGGCCGGCTACGTCGAGGAGATTCAGAAGTTCTGTCAGACCGACTTGAGCGACCCGGGGAACATGCTTCGGTACCTCACCGACACCCGTCACGTCTTCGATCGGTTTCAGCACCTGCAGGTGGGATGCCGCATGGAACAACTGGATCCATACCACCGCGGCTTCGAGATGCATATTCGAGAGGATGGCATGGTCGCAGGGGGCGATTTTTACGGCACCCCGATGACCTCCGCATTCGGTGAATGGATCGGAGCGATGCAGGGGGGCGGCAGTTTCAGTTCGGTGAATACCGCCACGCTCGCAACTCCCATGAAGCCTTTTTTCGTCTGGCTGGAGGCACATCCCCTGACGACCGGAGGTGGTGGGCCGGGCGACCGTTGGGGGAAGAATGATTGGGGCGCGAAAGAAACGAAAGCGGTGAAGTATCGTGGCACCCCGACGGACGTCGGCGGCAAGTGGTGGCATTGGCTGTGCGCGTCCTCGACGGGCATCGTAAACGAACTGGATTTTGAGAGCCTGCAAATGACGCCTTTCAACACGAACAACGGCACCACGAAGCCGGGGGACGCGCCCTTCAAGACCTACGCCTACGTATGGGCACAGGATGGGACGCTCTTGGCAGGAATTCACAAGGAAAACAGCGTGCACCACTCGTCGTTCATGGCGGGCAAGAAGGTGCGGTGCGCAGGCATGATCGCGGTGAACGATGCCGGCAAGGTTACTCTCGTATCTTCCAACAGTGGTCACTACCGGCCGACGAAGGCTCAACTCACCAGTTTCGTGCAGTGGCTGAACGGGCGGAGAGTGATGTCCGACGACGCGGTCGTGGGATTCTTCGAGGGGGACTACCAAAAAATCCCCGTCGCGACTTTTCTTCGGGCCGCCAGCGCCGCGATGCCCAATCGCGCGCATTCGCTTGGGAACGTGGCAGACAAAAATGCACCCGGGCGAATGGCCAAAAACGCTCCGCCCGGTGCAAGATCGAAGCAGCCTTGAGCGTGGACAGGAAGCACCTCGGCACCTCCACGATCGGGCCGCATCCAGCCCGATCGGTTCCGGCTGTTGCTCCTCGTGATCCGCCCCGCTCGGCCGTCGCTTGCCGAAGCGCCATTGGCCGTCCTGTCCTTCATCGACGAAGAAAGGGGGCCGTCATGGCGACGCCACTCACCCGCCGATCAGCACCGTCATGCAGCCGAGCGTGATCACGCCGCCGTGGCTGGTCGTGTCGCCCATCCTGGCGGCGGGCTTGCCGCCGACCATCACCGTGGCGCTCCCCTTGACCACCGTGCAGGGCGGACCGACGCAGATCCCCATCGTGCCCACCTGGGCCGCCGGCAGGCCGCCGATCAGCACCGTGAACGCGGCCGGTGCGGCCAGCACGCCGCCCACGTGAGGCACGGGCCCCGTGAACATCGGGCAGGTCTGCATGTCGGTCACGCGTGCGGCGGGCTGGCCCATCAGGAAACTCCCTGTCGGCTGGTGAGAGCGGCTTCGTCCCACGAGTCGTCCCCCGCCGCGATGGCGAAGCCGAGGGCGAGAATCGCGGCCAGGCGGGCTTCGGCCTCCGCGGGCCGGCGTCGCTCTGCCGCGAGCACCGCGGCTGCGGCTGCGACGATTCCCGGCCCATGGGCAGGGGGCGCGACGACGGGAACGTTTGGCGGAGAGATCGCATCGCCCGCCAGAAAAGCGGCGAGGGCCGCACAGCCGGAGGGCGACGTGAGGCCGGCCTCCTCGGACGACGCCTGGGCGGCGTAGGCCCGCCATTGCTCCGGCGTGCGCACCCACGACTCGGCTGCCTCCAGCGCCGGCATTTCTCGGGCCGCCGGGCCGTCCGGTTCGTCTCGGGCGATCCGGCAGACCCACCACGCGGCAGCCCGCCTCGTGAGTGCCTGACCCAGCACCTTGGCGGCATCCTCGGCGAGCCCCTGTGCGAGCAGCCGTCGCGCGGCCGGCACCAGCGAGCCGTTGTCGAGCAGGGTTTCGTCGGTGGGCAGCGCGAGGGCCGCCTCCGGGCCGAGATCGGCGGAAGCGAGCCGCGTGCGGGCCGCCTCCGCATCGGGGTAGATTTCATACTGCGTGTCGGACATTGGTGTGTGCGGTCCTTTCTGCGGTCGGCGGCGGATCAGCCGATCATCGTGATCGAACCCTTGGCCTGGAGCATCGCCGAAGCCTTCACGGTGGCCTGCGCGCCCTGCACCGTGGCGGCGAGGCTGCCCTTCACCGTCACGTTCGTCCCGTTGATCGTGATGCCCGAGGTGCTGATCTCGATCGAGTTGCTGCCCACCTTGAGCGTGATCGACTGCTGGCCTTGGATGGTCCAGCTCGTGGCCTTCAGCGTGCCACTTCCCGACTTCACCTGCACGGAATGATCGCCCGACTTCACGGTGAGCGTGTGGCCGTCGCCGATGGTGTTCGTCTGGCTGCCGCCGACGGTCACCGTGTGCTTGCCCTTGGTCACCTCGAAGGTGGCGTCGCCCTTGCTGACGGTGTGGGTGTCGTTGCCGGTCGAGACGGTCGTCTGGTTGTTCTTGTACACCGTGAGCGAACGCGAGCCGTCGGCACACCCGCTGGCCCCCACGTTCTCGGTGAGGTTGTTGTAGATCTTCACGGTCCGATCACCCTTGTTCTTGGTGTCGAAGCCGATCTCGAGCGTGTCGTCGTTCTCGACGACCCTGGTGAAGTCCTTCTCCGCGTGGAGGGTGACGAGTTCCGAACCTTTCGTATCGTCGAAGATCAGTTGGTTGGCGTTGGCCGTCTCGCCCTTCTTCGTGCTGCGGGTCTGCAGGCCGCTCTGGGCGGCCTTCCCCGGGAGGGTGAACGGAGGCTTGTTCTGCCCGTTGTAGACCACGCCCGTGACCAGCGGGCGGTTGGGGTCGTCGTCGAGGTGCGAAACGACCACCTCCATGCCGACCCGCGGCAGGAACTGCGAGCCGAACTGCGGGCCCGCGAGCGACTGGGCCACGCGGATCCAGCAGGAACTCTGCTCGTTGTTCTTGCCGTAGCGGTCCCAGTGGAACTGCACCTTCACGCGGCCGTACTCGTCGGTGTAGATCTCCTCGCCCGACGGCCCGACCACCAAGGCCGTCTGCACCGTTCCCGTGGGCCAGGGCGTGACCCGCCGCGGCCGCCAGGGCGTGTCGGAGGGGATGCACTCGAACGAGTTCTCGTATTCGAAGGCCCGATCCACCTGCCCCGACGTCTGGTAGGCCCCGCGGTTTCCAGCGCGGTGGGTGACCTTCACGAGCAGGTACTTCTTGCCCTTCTCCGCCGGGTTGGGATGCGAACCGATCGAGAAGGTGTATCCGGGCGAGAAGGTCCGGCAGGTGCTCGAGCCCGTCGCCACGCTCGCCTGCACCTCCTCCGCCTCGATCCGCCACTTGCCGGAAGACTCGCCGTCGGGCTTCTTCGTGTAGTCGCCCGGGTAGTCGAAGAGTTCGGCATTGTCGGCCCCGGAGTACGGGCTCTTCCCCTTGCTCGTGACGAGCAGGTCGGTGGTCGGCTGCTCGAAGTTGTAGTCGGTCTGGGCGTGCTTCCCCGGGCAGTAGCCGAACACGTGCTCCCACTCGAGGAGCTGCCCGGGCTTGTCCGGCGACGAAAACGACTGCACCGAATCGACCTTCGAGTCGCCGCAGGCGGTGAACGCCGAATTGGCGTCGGAAAGCACCATCTTGAGCGAATTTTGGGCGTGCTCGAAGTGGTAGCCGATGCCCTCGAACTCCATCAGCCGATGGACGAAGGCATGGTCGGTCTCACGGAACTGCACGCAGTATTCCCACGGCGAATGACTGCCCGTGAGCTTCTTGGAGAGGGTTATCTCGCTGAAGTCGCCCAGCACCGCCGACACGACGTCGGGGACCGACTTCTGCTGGAAGATCTTGCAGTCGCTGGTGAGCGTGGTGAACCACAGCCCCGGCACCACGTCCAGCCGCCAGCGGGTGAGTTCGTCATCCCGGCCGACCCAGCTGAACCGACTCACGTAGCCGGTGAACCACCGCGGCGAGCCGTCGGCGCGGTTGACCCGGAAGCTCACCTGCTTCCCCACGAGCTTCTTGTCGTCGAGCTGGTCGTCGCGGCTCAGGCAGGCGAGCCGGAAGAGGAACATTCCCCCGAGCGTTTCCTCGCCGGTAAACGACTCGAGCAGCAGCTTGTCTTTCCCGAGCGGGGTCTCGATCGCGAGCGGCTGGCCGTCCTGCGTGTACGATGCCATGGCTCACCCCGTTTCGTTCATTTGCCGCCGGCGCCGATCGCGAACGAGTCGGTCACCTTGCCCTGGCTCGCCCCCGTCGGGCCGAATTTCGTGTAGGTCCAGGTGACCTTCGTGTAGCTGAAGGTCACCCGCTCCGTCGGAGGCTGGTTGAAGCCGTCCACGTCGTAGCCGGTCACGATCACGTTCTCGAACTCGTAGGCCAGGAACGGCTCGAGCGCCCCCTCGACGGCGGTGCACATCTCCGCCTTGACCTTCGAGAGCTTCTGCCCCGTCACGCACGCCTTCTGAATCTTCACCGTCGCGCTGTCCACGTCCTTGACGATCACGGCATTGCCGACCGCCGTGGCCCCGAGGGCTCGCTCGCTCTGCTCGAATCCTCCCGTGATCCGCGCCAACGGCGCCGACAGCGACTGCATCAGGCTCCAGCCCTTGTGCTTGGAGTCGGTGCTCTCGCCCTCGAAGTCGCCGAATTTTGCAAAGCCGTTTCGTGATGCTGACACGACAACCTCCTTTCAGGCGGGCTCGGGGCTCCGGCGGTATTTCCGCCGGAGCCCCAGCCGCCGTCTCGCACCGTCGCAGGCGGCCGACCGCTACGACTTGTTTGCACCCAGCTCGTACTTCGACTCCACGTTCCCCTTCTTCGAGCCGTTCTTGGGGTCGTACTCGGTGTAGGTGTAGGTG
>RFPF01000072.1 GCA_009926295.1 Planctomycetia bacterium | reverse complement strand
GCGCCGGCCTCGCGCTGTGACGGCGCCGGGGATGCGAGCCGGGTGTCTGGTACGATTCCGGCCATGTTCGAGCATCGCACCGACCCGCTCCTGCCGCGGCACGGTTTCCTCGCCCGCGTCGCGCTCTATGCCGGCGGCGCCACGGCGCTCGTCGGTGCCGCGCTCGGCCTGGGCGTGGCCGGGTATCACTATCTCGGCGGGCTCCCCTGGATCGACTCCCTCGTGAACGCGTCGATGATCCTCGGAGGAATGGGACCCGTCGATCCGATCACGAGCCAGGCGGGCAAGCTGTTCGCCTCGTTCTACGCGCTGTTCTCGGGGCTGCTCTTCATCGGGGCGGCGTCCCTCGTCGTGGCGCCGTTCGTGCATCGCATCATGCACAAACTCCACATCGACGACGAGTGAGCCGAACGCGTGCGCGAAAGGGGGCATTCATGAAGCCGATCACCGCCGCGATCCGCGCTGCGTGCGTCGCCGCGATCATGCAGGTCGCAACCGCGCAGGAACCGGTGGCCGTCGGTGACGGCAGCTACGCGTCGAACATCCCCGTCGGGCTCACCGAGTTCTGGGCCGGCAAGGTCGTGAACGTGAGGGAGTGGCACGACACCGTGCCGCTCTTCGTCGCCCCGGGCGTCGAGGCCCCCCTGCCCACGAACAAGTGGTGGTCGCCGCTCCTGTTCCACGACAACGTGGCGGCGAGCCACGCCCTGTGGGCCCATCCCCTCGACGTGTCGGTGCAGAAGGCGGGGGTCGGCGTGCACTTCGCGACGGGCTGGTCGGGGCCGCACGGCACCTACCGGGAGACCTTCTTCATGGAAACCCCGCCCCCGCTGGTGGTCGGAGCCCGCGGCTTCGCGCCGGCGCGCCAGCGCGTGACGGGCTGGGGCGACTGGACGGTGGCGTTCCGGCTCGAGGGGGGAGGTGGCGGCATGGACGTCACGATCGGCCACGGGATGCCGATGCTGTGGGCGGAATACGACGCCGACGCCGTGCCTCGCGTGGTCGCCCCCGACGCCGCCTTCTTCGGTCCCGACGGCGAGCCGGTGACGCTGCCCCATGCGGGAGACTGTCTCGGCGTGCGGTGGGGCGGCCGATGCTACGGCGTGTTCGCGCCCGACGACACGGTGTTCGCGGCCGCCGAGGGCGGCGCGATCGAACTCGCGATCCCATCCTCGAGACGCTACGCGGTCGTCGCCGCGCTGCCGGCGCCGAACCGGCTCGCCGCCTTTCGCGAGCACGCCTTCGCGGTGCCCCGCGACACCCGGGTCGCGTGGGACTACGACGCCGACGCGGGCACACTTGCGACCACGTGGGACGTGACGGCCGAACCGCTCAAGGGCGGGCGCCGGAGTGTCATCCAGGGATGGATACCGCACCACTACCGAGGCACGCTGAGCGACCTCGAGTTCACCGGCGACGACTACGTGACGGCACGCGGGCGGCTGCGGTGCGCGGCGGGCACGCGGTTTCGCATCACGTACGACGTGCGCGGCCTGCTCACGCATCTGCCGAAGCCGGAGGAGGGCTCGTTCGACCGCGACCGCATGCACGGCCTGCTCGACGCGTTCGCCGCGTGGCCGCACGCCTTCAATCCCGAGACCTACGCCGGGGGCAAGCAGGTGGCGATGTTCGCCCGCCAGCTCGCCTGCGCGGAGATGCTCGAGCATCCGCGGGCCGGAACCCTGAAGGAGAGGCTGCGACGCGAGCTCGCCGACGTGTTCACCTACACGGCCGGGGAGCCGCACAAGTTCTTCGCGTATTCACCCAGATTCGGCGGGCTGATCGGCTTCCAGTGCGGCTTCGGCTCGCATCGCTTCAACGACCAGCACTTCCACTACGGCTACTACGTGTATGCCGCCGCCATTCTCGCCATGCACGATCCCGACTTCGCGGCCCGCTACGGCCCGATGGCGCGGCTCGTGGCGAAGACCTACGCCAACTGGGAGCGGGACGACCGCCGGCTCCCTTTCCTGCGGACGTTCGACGTCTGGGAGGGGCACTCGTGGGCGTCGGGCGGGCCCGACAACAGCCCGTGGTTCGGCGAGAACCAGGAATCGTCGTCGGAGGCGATGATGTCGTGGGCCGCGGTGGCGGCGCTCGGCAACGCCCTCGGCGACGAGGCGATGACCGCGGCGGGCATCTTCGGCCACGTGTCGGAGGCGGCGGCGACCGACGAGTACTGGTTCAACCGCCACGGCGACAACTTTCCGCCCGGTTACGGCCCGCCCGGGACGATCTCCTGCATCACGTGGGGCAGCCAGATCCAGTACATCACCTACTTCGGCCCCGAGCCGATCCTCGTGCACGGCATCCAGTATCTGCCGATCCTGCCCTCGTCGTCGTATCTCGTGCGGGATCCGACGGCGGCCGCCGCCGAGTTCGCCCTGATGCTCGAGCGATCGGGCTCCGACCTCTACTCGCGGTTCAAGACCCGCGAGACGTGGGAGCCGCAGTGGGCCGCCGAGGCGATGCGGTATGCCGCGCTCTTCGACCCCGCGTGGGCCTCCGCGTGGTACGAGGAACTCTGGCGGGCGGGCGACCCCAAGGCCACCGATGCATGGGAGGGAGGGCTGACGTACTACACGATCGAATCGTGGAAGGGGCTGGGCCGGGTCGACCGGGAGGCGCACATCGCCGCGCCCGACAGTGCGGTGTTCCTCGACGCCGGACGTGACCGCCGCACCTACTGCGCCGCCAATCCATCCTCCGAACCGCGCGAATTCGCCGTCTATCGCCGCGGCGAGATGATCGGCACGCTCGCCGTGCCGGCCCGCGGATGGGCGTGCGTGCACGACCTCGCCGCCCCCGCGGAGCGGGCCCAGCGCTAGCGCTCGTTGAGTTCGCGGCGCTTCGCGAGGGGCAGCCGCTCGACGACGTCGAGGTCGATGTCACCGAAGCGATCCTTGAAACGCACCAGCGGGTCGAGGTGTGCGGCGTAGTTCCAGCTCAGGCATTCCAGCACGCCGTTGCGGCGCGGCATGACGACGGCGAACGCCTCGGGCTGCAGCCCCCTGGGCAGGCCGGGGTAGAGCGAGCCGTCCCAGTTGAGCGACTGCTTGGTGTTGTGCACGAGCAGTCGGGCCACGTGGAGGAAGTGCTCGTCGCCCGTGAACAGGTAGAGGCGGTAGTAGTCGCACGAGGAGAAGGCGAGCCCGTGATCCGCCGCGGAATGCCCGGTGGCGATCAGCGTCTGGCCGACGATGCTGCGGCCGGCGGGGAATCCCTGCGTGTCGGCGGCGACCGCGGGCATCTCGTGGGCCATCATCCAGGTTTCGGTGTACCGCGCGGCCTGGACGGCGGCCTCGAGCCAGCGCCCGTCCCTGGTCGCGTCGCGAAGCGCCAGGTAGGCGGCCAGGCTCTCCTGGCCCGATTCGCGGTCGATGGTGACGGGGTTGTCGACGACGCTCCCCGCGTAGAAGTAGGGCTCGTGGGAGTGCCGCAGGCAGAACTCGCCCGCCCGTCGTGCCGCCTCGAGGTAGCGGATGTCGCGCGTGGCCTCGTGCAGCGACACGAGGTAGCGGATCGGGTTGCAGGTGGCGGCCGTGCTCGCCTCCGTCGGTTTCCGCCGCCCGTCGGCGGCCACCGGCCCGTAGGCGAGGTGGTAGCTGCCGTCCTCGGCCTGGTTGGCGACGAGCCAGTCGCCGAACTTCCGGCAGGCGGCGAGCCACGCCGGCTTGTCGTGGCGGGCTTGCCGCATCCTCAGCCACGCGGACAGCATCCCCTCCATGCCGGTGGCGGCGACGCGCAGCGCCATCCCGCCGTGTCGGTTGTCGCTGTCGCGCCACCGGCCGTGCTTCCCGGACTCGCGGGAGGGGTCGTACCAGGTGCGCGGCCAGCCGTCGGCGCAGAGGCTCTCGCGGGCCCAGAAGTCGACGATCGCCTCGCCTTTTTCCCGGAGGCCGCTCCGCTGGTGGTCGAGGCCCTCGTGGATCAGGAAGAAGGCATCGGGAAGCTGCCGCCCCACGAATCCCATCTGGTAGTTGTAGGCCCGCACCGTGCCGCTCGGGAGCAGGACGGAGAAGGGGAACCCCGGCGCGTCGTAGCCCTCGGCCGCTCCCACGCAGTAGTGATCCAGCGTGTCGATCAGCCCGGAGAAAGCGACCGGCAGATCGACGCGGCGCACCTTCGGCCGATAGAGCCCGAAGGCCTGCGTCCAGGTGTGCTCGACGGCGGCGGCATATGACGCCGTGGCGGCGGTCGAGAGCATCAGCTCGTAACGGTGCCGGACGCCGCCTCGCACCGGGTGGCTGCGCAGGGCCCAGCCCCGAGGGTTCGCCCCCTTCGTACGGTTCTTTTCGCCCTCCGATCCGGGAAACAGGAAGCACAGGGAGACGTCGTCCCGGCGCACGACGCCGAGGGATCCGAATTGCAGCCGTTCGTCGACCACGCGCGCCAGCCCCTCGTCTCCGGCGAAGCTCGTCGGCTCCGCCGACACGTGGGTCAGTGCGAGGGTGAGGCCGGTAGCCCGCTCGCGCGCGGCCACCAGCGGCAGGGGGAGGCGGTCTTCACGGAACAGGAAGAAGCGATCGTTCGGGTCGGAGGCGAGCTGCCCGGCGGTCGGCCGCACGAGGTTGGTCCGGTACCAGATGCCGGGCACGAAATACTCGTGGGCCGCGAAGGCGGCCTCCGGGCCGAGGGCGACGTGGTACGCGGTGTTGAAGGCCGCATCACCAGCCTGGGCGTCGACCACCTCGACTTCGCGCGCGACCGCGAACGCCCCCGGCAGGGAAGGGCGATACGTGTCGCGGAACAGGAATTTCGTGCCCTTGTGGCTGCGGACAACTCCCGTGCACGTCAGTTCCCGGTCGCCGGCCACGGTGCGCTCGTAGCGGCCATCGAGGCGCTGGCCGTCCACCTCGACCACCAGCGGCCTGGCCACGGTGTGGCCCGGCCCGCCGGGGCCGGCGCGCAGCGAGATCCACTGCCCGTCGTCGGAGTGCACCGTGAGGCTGGCCAATCCGCTGTCGAGCCGCTCCGCCGCGGGCGACGTTCCCATCGCCAGCGCCGCCAACGCCGCGAGGGCGGCAGGCCGGATCATCGCAGCAGCCCGGCTTCGCCGTGCATCTTTTTCAGGGATGCGGCGGGGATCTTGATCACCTTGCGATCGTAGGTGAGGAGGCCGTTGATCTCGCTCTCCACGTCGGTCGTCTGCGTGTACACCCCGGCGGCTACGCCCTGGCCGCGGAGTTGGCCGAGGAGGCGGATCGACTCGTCGTAGCGGCCCTGGAACTCGTCCTTGTCCCGTGGCATTCCGCCGTAGACGAAGTAGTCGGCCTTCTCGTCCATGACGTGTCCGGGCACCTTCCAGCCATGCCCGCCGAATTCCCCGACCACCTTCACGAAGTCGGCGTAGTCGGGGATGTGGAACGGGAACACGGGGTGCGGATAGCTGTGCATGTCAGCGACGTGCCCCACCGGAAAGAAGTTGCCGCCGCTGGCGATGTTGACGAGCCGCGAGGGGTCGTAGCCCGTCACCCACTCGCCCACCTCCATCGTGCGATGCTGTCCCCAGGCCTCGTTGAAGGGTGTCCACATGACGATGCATGGGTGCGACCCCAGCTGGTCGATCATGCCGCGCAGCCCGCCCATCCAGTACGCATGCGCCTCGTCGGGCCAGTCGGCGTCCTTGGGGTCGGACGGGGCGGGCCGGTTCGGCTCCTTGTTGCGCTCTGGGTCGAGCCAGTGCCACTTCGGATTCGGCCCGCCCGAAACCTGGTCCTGCCAGACCAGCATGCCCAGCCTGTCGCAGTGGTAGTAGTAGCGGCGTGGCTCGACCTTGATGTGCTTCCTGACCATGTTGAAGCCGGCCTGCTTGAGGAATTGCAGGTCGAAGAGCATCGCCTCGTCGGACGGGGGCGTGAGCAGGCCGTCGGGCCACCAGCCCTGATCCAGCGGACCGAGGTGGAACACCTCCTCGCCGTTGAGCGTGAGCCGCCAGTGGCCGTCGGCATCCTTCACCCTGCCGACCTCGCGGATGCCGACGTAGGACGTGACGCGATCGAGCACGCCGCCCCGGGCGTCGCGGAGCTCCACCTCGAGGTCGTACAGCGTCGGCTCATCCGGGGTCCACGGCCGCGGGCTCGCCACCGTGAGCGTTTCGCCCCCCTCGGCCACGAGTCTTCCCCCGAGGAGCAGTCGCGTGCGGATCTCGCCTGTGCCGACGATGTCGGGGCGGACGTCCACCCGCCCGTCGAGCGTCGTCGACACCTCGAGCCCGCGGAGGTGGTTCTCCGGCACCTCCTCCATCCACACCGTCTGCCAGATTCCGGAACAGCGGTGGTAGAAGATTCCCTTCGGGTTGAGGGCCTGCTTGCCGACCAGCTGGTACGAATACCGCGCGTTCGTGCGATCGACGACCTTGACGACGACCTCGTTGGAGCCGGCCTTCACGAGGGGCGTGATGTCGAAGCTGAAGGCGAGCGTGCCGCCGACGTGATCGCCGGCCCTCGTGCCGTTCACCCACACGTCCGCCCCATGGTCGACCGCCTCGAAATGAAGGAGCAGCCGACCCGCGGGCGCCGCGTCGAGGTCGAAGGACCGCCGATACCACAACGCCTCCTTCGGCCCCAGATCCCTGCCCACGCCCGACAGCGGCGCTTCGATCGCGAACGGCACGAGAATCCGCCCCGCCCAGGGGCCGGCGCTCGTCGCGGAATCCGGGGTGATCGCGTACTCCCACAGGCCGTTGAGGTTCCTCCAGCGCTCGCGCACCATTCGGGGCCGCGGATACTCCGTCCAGGCATCCTGCGGCGTGAGCTTCTCCCCCCACGGCGTCATGAGCGGGCTCGCGACGGGCTGCCAGGCATCCGCAAGCCGGGCGCCCGGCACTGCCAGGGCGAAGGCTGCAGAGACGATCGCGACGAGTTTGTTCATGTGGTCGTGTGGTCAGGCTGTTCTCTGGTCGCGACTTCCGCAGACACTCGCCGGATACAGCCCCGGAAAGACGAGCCGTTTCAGGGCTACTTCTTCGACGGCTTCTCGACGAGGCCCACGTCGATCGACTGTCCGCCGACGGTTTGGCGGCAGTGGACGGCGAGCAGGTTGCGCCCCTTCCTCAGGGCGGCACGCGCTGCGGGCAGGATCGGCACCTCCACGTACTCCGTCACGTAGCCCTTCACCTTCGCGGCCAGCACGCCGTTGAGGAACACCTCGGCATCCTCGTCGTGATGCATGAGGAAGCACAGGTCGCCCTCCGGGAGCGGATCGATGTCGACCTCTCTCCGGAGCCAGATATCGTCGGTGAGCCACTCGGTGCGGATCGTGGCCCCGGGGCAGTGCTTCTCGCCGAAGCCGCTCTCGCCGGTCTTCCAGCCGGAGTCGTCGTAGCCCGGCATGGTCCACTCGCTCGGCGGCGGCGCGAGCCTGTAACGCCACGTGGCAGCCTCCGTCTCCGCGGTGGGCACCACCTCGCGAGGGATCGCCGGGCCCTGCGCGAGCACCGTTGCCATCTCCCCCATCGCGAGGCCGCAGGCCAACGCCACGCCGGCTGCGACCGTCGAAAATCGTGCTGTTTTCAGGTTCATAAAATCGGCTCCTCGAGAACTTGCCCTGGATTTTAAAAGGCATTAAGTTAATCCGTCAAACGCTCGGCTGTCCGGCGAGGTTCCTCAGTTTTTCCGCGGTCGATCACCCGCGAGAAATTCATGGCGAAAACCGCCGGCTCTGTATACAATTTTTGGGGCTGGAGTCGTTGTGTGAGGAGGGCGGCGGGGCATGCCGCCCGGGCCGGGGTTTTCAGAGGTCGTTCCGTCTGGGGTTTCGCCTTGATGTTCGTTCACTCCGCCGGGCGGATTGCGTTGCGGCGGCTCGTCGCGCTGCTCTGCGCAGCGGCGTGGCTCGCGATGCATGGCGGCGTCGAAGCCGCCACGATCACGTGGCGGGGCACGACCGACGGCGCGTGGAACACGGCCACGGCCAACTGGGCCGGCGGCTCGACCACGTTCACGGCCGGCGACACCGTCACGTTCGACGACACGGCGACGGGCACGACCGGCATCACCACGGCGGCTGCCGTCTCCCCCGCGGGCACCGTGACGTTCAACAACGCCACGAAGAACTATTCGTTGTCCGGCGCCGGCGGCCTGTCGGGCACGCTGAACCTCACGAAGCTCGGTGCCGGATCGCTCACGCTCTCCAACTCCAACGCGTTCAGCGGCACGCTCACGCTGCGGGGAGGCACCACCACGTTCTCCGGCAACGCGATCGTCACCGCCACGACGGGCGCGGGCGTGACCAGCGGCACGTCGTTCCAGGTCGGGACCACGGCGGGCGACAGCGCGACGCTCCTGATCAAGGACAATGCCACGTTCAGCACGAACAACATGTTTCTCGCGAATGCCGCCGGGGCGACAGGCACGGTGCTGATGCAGGGTGGCACGTTCTCGATCGCCGCCAACGCCACCAGCAACAGCTTTTTTCGCATCGGCTCCAGCGGCACCGGCATCTGGAACCAGTCCGGCGGCCTTGCGAATATCGGCACGCCCCTGGCCACGATCGGGCGAAACGCCGGAGCGGTCGGGCAGGCGACGGTCTCCTCGGGCACGTTCAGGCTCACGGGAACGACCAGCAATGACTACCTGCAGCTGGCCGGCACCGGAACCGGCACGCTCACGGTCTCCGGCAACGGCGTGGTGGAGACCGGCACGGGTTCGGGCGGCGGGCTGTGGTTCAATGTCGTCGGCGGCGTGGCGCAAACCTCCGGAGCGGGCACGCTGAACCTCGACGGCGGCACGCTCCGCACGCGGCGGGTGCTGTCGAGCGGCAGCGTCGCGGCGACCTCCACGTTCAACTTCAACGGCGGCACGCTCCTCGCCCTCACCTCGACGTCCGCGTTCATGCAGGGGCTCACAGCCGCCAACGTGAAGGCGGGCGGCGCCGTGATCGACACCAACGGCAACGACGTCACGATCGCCCAGAGCCTGCTCGACTCGGGCTCGGGGAGCCTGCGGAAGATCGGCGCGGGCACGCTCACGCTCTCGGGCTCGAGCACCTACCGCGGAGGCACGATCGTCGATTCGGGCACGCTCGGCCTCGGGCACTCGAGCGGCCTGGGCTGGTCCGGTGGCGGCCTGACGGTCAATCCCGGCGGCACGCTCGACCTCAACGGATTCTCCGCCTCCAGCGGCCGGCTCGCCCTTTCCAACGCGGTGCTCGTGGGTTTCGACGAGAATTCCGCCCGCAACAAGCTCTCCGTCGCGTCGGCCGTGATCAGCGGCACCAACTACCTCGAGGTGGCGGCGACGACCTCGGGCACCTACGACCTCATCTCCTCGACGGGGGGCGGGCTCGCGGGGACGTTCATGTTCCGGGGATCGCAGGATCTCGACGTTCCGGCGACGCGGATGGTCGCCAAAAGCGGCGGCGGCTATCTCGACCTGCAGCTGACCAATTCGGCCACCGCCGAGACGCTCGTCGTCCGCGCCGCCGACACGGCCGGACTCGTGTCGATCATGTCCCTCGGGGCGTCCATCACGGCGGGCTACAGCTCCACGGGCACGGCCAAGGACGGCCAGGTGATCACGTCCTACAACGGCGGCGGCTACCGCTCGCAGCTCTACCAGAACCTCGTCAACGACGGCCGGTTCGTCCCGAATTTCATCGGCAGTTCCACGGCGAGCCTCGCGGTGTCGGCGAACGGCTCCAACATCCTGCAATACGCCGGACAGACGCGGCACGAGGGGCACTCCGGCTACACCACGTCGCAGATCCTCTGGAACCTGAACCACGACGACGGCAACGCCTCCAACAGCGGCGGATTCTGGCTGTCCGGCACCAACCCCAACACGAGCGGCGGCAACAGCCCCGACTACATCCCCATCAACGTCGGCGGCAACGACTTCGGCCAGACGCAGTTCCGCAATTCCGGGGCGATCGAGCGCTACGACGCCACCCTGTCGGAGGTGCGGTCCCTCCGCCCCAACGCGGCGGTGATCGCGACCACGCTCATGTACCGCAGCGACGTCTCGACGTACGTCAACACCTACTTCAATCCCTATCTCGAGGACGTCGTCTACAGCCACGTGCTCGCCGGCGAGGACGTGCGGTTTCTCGACCTCTACGGGCTGATCACGCCGGGCGGCAACGGCACGAACGTGCTTTCGAGCGACGGAATCCACCCGACGCAGTCCGGATACAACGCCATGGCCGACGCCTTCGCCCGTTCGATCACGCACGGCGCGGCCTACTGGTCGGGTGACGTCAACGGCAACTGGAGCGCGGTCGTCGGCGGCACCAACACCAACTGGACGTCCGACCGGGCGGGCCGATTCGACCGGCAGGCCACCCTCGACTCGGCGGCCGCCACGCAGATCACCGATCCCTACGGCACGGTGAACCAGCTCCTTCCCGACGTGTTCTTCGGCTCGTCCGGCACGGTCGCCACGACCCTCGACGCCAACACGTCGATCCGCGGCCTCAACTTCACGTCGGGGGCGTCCGGGGCGGTGTCGGTCGGGGGCACGGCCACGCTCACGATCGGCGCCGGTGGCATCACGGTGCAGCGCGGCTCCGGGGGGCACACCGTGGCGGCCAACGTGTCGCTCGCCGCCGACCAGACCTGGGGCGACGTCGCCGCGAGTGACTTCACGGTGAGCGGCGCGCTCAGCGGCAGCGGAGCGCTGACGGTCGTCGGCTCCTACACGACCCGCTCCCTCACGACGCTCACCTCGGGAACGACCTACGCCGCGGAGGTGGCCAACACGCAGGCCGTCACCACCGTGGGCGACGGCGGAGCCATCGTGCTCACGGGAAACAACCAGGCATACGGGGGAACGGTGACGGTGAGCCGCTACGGCACGCTCCGGCTGGGGCACCGCAACGCGCTGGGCAGCGGCAGCCTCGTCCTCGACGGCGGCACGCTCGACATCGCGGCGTCGAATCCGCTCGTGGGCTCGCTGACCGGCACGGCCGGCACGATCACGAGCAGCGTGGCCGGCGCCGTCGTGCTCACGGCCTCCACGGCCCTGTCGGGCACCTACGCCGGAACGTTCGCCGATGGAGCGGGCACCGTGGGGCTCACGAAGACGGGCGCGAGCACGCTCACCCTCGCCGGCACGGCGGCCAACACCCATACCGGCCTCACCACGATCACCGGCGGCACGCTCGTGCTCGCCAAGACGGCCGGCGTGCAGGCGATCGGGGGCAACATCCAGCTCGGCGACGGCAGCGGGGCCGACGTCCTGCGGCTGGCTGCGAGCAATCAGATCTCCGACACGAGCGTGATCACGCTCTCCGGAACGGCGGCCAATCAGCGGGGCTGGCTGCAGCTCTACGGGCAGACCGAGACGATCGGCGGGCTCGCGAGCGCCGGCGTCGGACACGGGCTCGTGGCGAACGAGGCCGCCACCGGTTCCGACAGCGTGCTCACGCTCAACGTCTCCGGAACCTACGAGTTCAGCGGCCTGATGCGCAACGGCGCGTCCGCCGGCGGCTCACTGTCGCTCGTGAAGGCCGGCCTCGGACTGCAGACGCTTTCGGGCTCCAACACCTTCACGGGGAGCACGGCCGTGCAGGCAGGGATCCTCGAGGTGGCGGCGGGCGGCAGGCTGGCGGCGACGTCGGGGGTGACGGTGTCGGCCGGAGGCGAGCTGCGCGTGCGGGGGGCGATCAACGCCGCGGCGCCGGTCACCATGGGCGGGCTGCTCAGCGGCACCGGCACGCTCGGCCCGGTCGTGCTCTCGGGCACGCTCGCCCCCGGCGTGGGCATCGGCACGCTCACGACGGGCACGCTCACGTGGAACGGGGGCGCCGTCGCGCTCTTCGATCTCGCCACCGGCACGACGTCCGCCGACCTCGTGTCGATTCTCGGCGACCTCCGCAAGGGTTCGGGCGGGGCGTATCGCTTCGACTTCCAGGGGGGGGGAGCCTGGAACGGTTCGCAGCCCTCCATCTATACGCTGCTGACCTGGAGCGGCACGACCGACTTCTCGGCCCTCGATTTCACCTCCACGAACCTTGCCGCCGGCCTGCAGGGGCAGTTCCAGGTGAGCGGCAACAGCCTGTCGGTGGTCGTCGTACCCGAACCGGCGACGCTCGCACTTGTGGCCGCGGGCGGTCTGGTGGCCGGAGGGATGCGGCGTCGAAAAAAGTGGTTTCGGCGAAGCACAAGTCCCATGAAAACAGGGCTTACGGCGTCGTCTACGATCAGCCAGAATTTCCGCCGGCCGAACACTTGCATACAACCGGCCCGGGTAGGTACATTTTTTCGTTAACGGGGTTTCGTAATCAGATGACGGCGGTCTGGGGACGCAAGAGGCAACGCGATCTCTCAGCGGGGGACTAGTGATGCGACACTTCTCTCTTTTCTCGGCAGCAGTTGATCGAACGTCCCGGCGATGGTTCGCCGGAACGGTCGCGCTGCTCCTGCTCGTCGGGGCGGCCGACGCCGCCACGATCACGTGGCGTGGCACCACGGACGGCGCGTGGAACACGACGACTGCCAATTGGGCCGGTGGCTCGACCACGTTCACGACCGGCGACACCGTCACGTTCGACGACACGGCGACGGGCAC
>RFPF01000071.1 GCA_009926295.1 Planctomycetia bacterium | reverse complement strand
GGCGAAGACCTTCGTGCCGGGTGGCTTTTCCCTCCCGGAGGCGAAGAGCCGCGTGGCCTGGCGCGATCGTGACAGCCTGTTCGTGGCCACCGACTTTGGCCCCGGCTCGCTGACCTCGTCGGGCTATCCGCGGACGGTGCGCGAGTGGAAGCGGGGCAGTCCGCTCGCGGACGCGAGCCTCGTGTTCGAGGGGAAGCCCGATGACATGAGCGTGGGAGCCTCCCGCGACCTCACACCCGGTTTCGAGCGGGATTTCGTGAGCCGCCAGATCACCTTCTGGACGAGCGAGCTGTTTCTGCGCCGCGACGGCCGGCTCCGGAAGGTCGAAAAGCCCGACGACGCCAACGCCGCCGTGCATCGCGAATGGCTGCTCGTGGAACTGCGGAGCGACTGGGCCGTCGGCGGGAAGACATACAAGGCGGGCAGCCTCGTGGCGACCGACTTCGAGGGATTCCTCGCGGGGCGCCGTGAACTGCACGTGCTCTTCGAGCCGACGGAGCGAACGTCACTCGTCGCCTGGGCCGGCACCCGGCACCACATCCTCCTCACCACGCTCGACAACGTGCGAAGCCGCGTGGATGCGGTGACGTTCGTCGATCGGGCCTGGGACCGGGAACCGTTGGCCGGGGTGCCCGAGTTCGGCACGGCGTCCGCGATTCCGGTGGACGAGATGGATTCGGACGATTGCTGGCTCGTGACGTCGAGCCCGCTGGAGCCCTCCACGCTCTCGATCCGCTCCTCATCGACTCCGGCGACGCCCCCGGAGCGACTCAAGCAGACGCCCGTGTTCTTCGCGTCGCAGGGGCTCGAGGTCGGGCAGCACGAGGCGGTTTCGAAAGACGGCACACGCATCCCGTATTTCCAGGTCGGGCCTGCCGAGCTTCCGCTCGACGGCTCGACGCCCACGCTCCTCTACGGCTACGGCGGCTTCGAGATCCCGCTGGTGCCCGGCTACAACGCCGTCGCCGGAGCGGCCTGGCTGGAACGGGGCCATGTGTACGTGATCGCCAACATCCGTGGCGGCGGCGAGTTCGGTCCGCGCTGGCACCAGGCGGCGCTCAAGGAGAGGCGCCCGCGGGCCTACGAGGACTTCGCCGCCGTGGCCGAAGATCTCGTGCGCCGCAAGGTGACGTCGCCGGAGCATCTCGGCATCATGGGAGGCAGCAACGGCGGACTGCTGGTCGGCAACATGTACACGCGCCGCCCCGATCTCTTCGGGGCCGTCGTCTGCCAGGTGCCCCTCCTCGACATGCGGCGGTTCAACAAGCTCCTCGCCGGCGCGAGCTGGATGGGCGAATACGGCAACCCGGACAAGGCCGAGGAGTGGACGTTCATCCGCGGCTTCTCGCCCTACCACAACGTCGATCCCGCGAAGCGGTATCCGCCGATCCTGATCACGACGAGCACCCGCGACGACCGCGTCCACCCCGGGCATGCCCGCAAGATGACGGCGCTGCTCCTGGAGCAGGGCAAGGATGTCCTCTACTACGAGAACGTCGAGGGGGGGCACGGCGGCGCCGCCGACAACAGGCAGCGGGCCTTCATGGATTCGCTCGGCTGGACGTTCCTCGATGGACGGTTGAAGTAGCCGCGGGCGCCCCGATCTCCAAAACCTGCACCTCCCCGAGCCGGTCGGTCGCCCCGGACACGTCGAACCCCACCTTGCGGGCCACGAATGTCGCGGTGAGGTCCGCGCGGATGCACGCCCCCGGCGTTTCACCCGTGTCGCAGTCGAACCCCGAGGGCAGGTCGACCGCGAACACGGCCGCGTGATCCCGCGTTGCCACGGCGTTCACGGCCTCGATTGCCGTGGCGATCGCCCCGCGTGGCGATCCCGTCGCCCCCGTGCCGAGCAGCGCATCGACGATCCAGTCGGCCCCGGTGAGCATCCGCTCCCACTCCTCTTGCGTGGCCGTCGCGAGCACCGTGGCTGGAATTCCCATCCTCTCGACGACGCGCCAGTTCACCGCCACATCACCACGAAACTCCAGCGGGTCGCAGGCCAAGAGCAGCCGGACCTCATGGCCCAGGTTCACGAGATGCCGTGCGATCACGAACCCGTCGCCGGCGTTGTTCCCCTTGCCGCACACGATCACGACGCGGGCCAACGGTGCCCGCTCGTGGAGAAGCATGGCTGCGTTGCGGCCCGCATTCTCCATGAGGACGATCCCGGGCAGCCCGAACTCCTCGATCGCCCGACGATCGACGTCCCGCACCTCGGCACGGGTGAGCGGTTTCATGATGCATCCTCTGATGATTACGGAAGGCGAGGGGTTGCCCCTACCGTCGAGCCGGCGTATTTGACCAGCGCAGGCAGGATGCCGGAGCGCAGGCAAATCCGAGTGAGCCGAAGCCTGGAGGGCGGAGGCGAACGTCCGGCGAGGCGGTACGGGGCAACCCCGAGCCGGCGTATTTGACCAGCGCAGACAGGATGCCGGAGCGCAGGCAAATCCGAGTGAGCCGAAGCCTGGAGGGCGGAGGCGAACGTCCGGCGAGGCGGCAAGGGGCAACCCCGAGCCGGCGCTTTAGTCTGTCACGCTGCCCCTCATCCGGCACCGATCGCTGCAGTAGCGGACCTGCTCCCAGCACCGCTCCCATTTCTTGCGCCATGAAAACGGCCGGCCGCAGGCGACGCAGATCTTTTGCGGCAATGTCGGCTTGCCGCGGTTCACGCGGTCTTGGCGGCGGCCCATCCACGCGGCTCCGGAAGGCCTCCGATCCTCCCCGGCCCGCCCGGTCGCTGCGGCAAGGCGATCACCCGGACCGCCTCGACGAGCATCACCAGCGCGAGCCCGAGCAGCACGAGCCCCGCCCACGGCACAGGGTCGGCAGGCAGGACCAGCCCCGTCGCACCCCGGAACTTCGGAAGGGTCATCGCCGTGAGGGCCCACGTGCTCATCGCATACATGAACGCCGTCGGCAGGCCGGTGACGAGCCACACCCACGCCGCCCGCCGCGTCCGCCACAGCCACACCGTCACGCCGAGGAGCGTGAGTGCCGCGAGCAGCTGGTTGCTCGCCCCAAACAGGCTCCAGAACGTCTTCCACACCGGCACTGCGTTGCCGTTGCCGTCGAGCTGCGGCCGGAGCAGAAAGAGCATCGGCACGCCGGCCGTGAGCGCGGTGCCCAGCCATGCGCCGGCCCGGCCCGAAAGGCCGGTCAGCTCCTGCACGATGTAGCGGCCGAGCCGCGTGCAGACGTCGAGCGTGTCGTAGACGAACGTCGTGAAGGCCATCAGCGCGAACGACACGCCGATCGCAGCCGGCACTCCCAGCATCTCCAGAAAGCTGCCCATACCGAGAGCGTAGACGAAGTTCGGGGGCTGGTTCGCGAGCGGGCTGCCCGCCGCGAGCACCATCACGCAGCACAGGCTCACGATCGCCACCATGGCCTCGAGGAGCATCGTGCCGTAGCCGATCGCCTTCGCGTCGGTTTCACGACGGAGCTGCTTGCTCGTGGTGCCGGAGGCGATCAGCGAATGAAACCCGGAGCAGGCCCCGCAGGCGATCGTGATGAAGAGCATGGGGATCAGGTCGCCCGCCTTCGCCGTCTGCCAGCTCGTGAACGCCGGGTATCGCACCGCCGCGTCGCCCGCCACGAGCCTGTCGCTCATCACGAGCCCGATCGCCGCGCCGGCGAGCGCCGCGTAGAGAAAGCAGCCGCCGAGGTGGCCGCGGGGCTGGAGGAGAGCCCACATCGGCACCATGGCTGCGCCCAGGCAGTAGAGCAAGAGCAGGATGCCCCAGATTTGTTGGGCGCGGGCATTCGTCGTGCCGAGCACGCTTGCAAGGTCGAAGGGAATGAACTGCCCGATCCAGATCGCGACGCCGACCAGCGGCACGAAGATCACGGTGGCGAGCCAAAGCGGCATTTTCAGGTATCGCATGCAGACACCCATCACGACGGGGATCACGAGGTAGAGCAGGCTCGACGTGGCGATGCCGCCCCCCGACACGCTGTCGCCGTTCTCGAGCGTCTGCCGGCCCACGAAGCTCGAGGCCGTGATGTCGGTGAACGCCACGATGATGTAGACGAGCGCGATCCACACGAACGCCAGGAACAAGACGTAGGCCCGGCGGCTCATGTGGTCGCGGACGACCTCGGCGATCGACCGCGACTTGTGACGGATGGACGCCACGAGCGCCGAGAAGTCGTGGACGCCGCCGATGAAGATGCTGCCGACGAGGATCCAGAGGAGCGCAGGCAGCCACCCGAAGGCGACGCCCGCGAGGATCGGACCCACGATCGGTCCGGCCGCTGCGATCGCCGAAAAGTGCTGCCCCATGAGGAGCTGCGGCGCGATCGGCTCGTAGTCCACGTCGTCGCGGAGCGTGACGGCGGGCGTGGCATCCGCATCGTCGAGGCGGAACAACCGGGCGAGCACGCTGCCGTAGATGCGGTAGGCGAGGGCGAGCAGGATCGCACTCGGCAGGAGAATCGCAAGCAGGCTCACGGCAGATCCCTCACCACAGCCACGGCCATTCCGCCGGGCACGGATGGCGGGGCTTCCGGCCCGCCCTGAATTTCACCATCATGGTCGATCTCGTCGGCAGCGTCGAATCGGGTACGAGACAGTCCACGGAGCGGGAGCATGGCGACACCACCCATCGAGAACCTGATCATCATCGGCAGCGGCCCGGCCGGCTGGTCGGCCGCCACCTACGCGGCCCGGGCCCAGCTCGAGCCGCTCGTCTACGAAGGGGCGATCAGCGAGAAAAACCGGATGGCTGGCACGCTGCCGCTCGGCCAGCTCGCGCTCACGAGCGAGGTGGAAAACTACGCCGGCTTCCCCCATGGCGATCTCGGGGCCTTCCTCGACTCGGCTCTGCCTCCCGAACGGCGCCAGATGATGGCTCCACACGCCGGCGAGGGCGTCACCGGCCCCGAGCTCATGGAACTCATGCGGCAGCAGGCGGTGAACTTCGGCACCCGCGTCGTCACCGACGACATCCTGAAGGTCGATTTCTCGAAGCGGCCCTTCCAACTGCAGCCCGCCGATGGAGCGCCCATCTTCGCCCGGTGCGTGATCGTGGCCACCGGCGCGAGCGCCAACTGGCTCGGCCTCCCGAGCGAGGAGCGGTTCAAGAATCGCGGCGTGAGCGCCTGCGCGGTGTGCGACGGGGCGCTGCCGCGGTTTCGCAACCGGGAGCTCGTCGTGGTCGGCGGCGGCGACTCGGCCGTCGAGGAGGCGACGTATCTCGCGAAGTTCGCGAGCCGCGTCCATCTCGTGCACCGCCGCGATGCGCTCCGGGCCAGCAAGATCATGGCCCAGCGGGCCCACGACGACCCGAAGATCACGATCCACTTCGACACGGCGCTGGCCGAGGTGCTCGGTGACGACAAGGCGGGCGTGACGGGTGTGCGGCTCGAGAGCACGACCGACAAGGGCAAGGAATCGAAGCTCGACGTAGCGGGCGTATTCCTCGCCATTGGCCACACGCCCAACACGGCCTTCCTCGACGGCCAGCTCGAGCTCACGCCGAAGAAATACATCGTGTGGAAGAAGCACTTCCGCACGGATACGAGCGTCGAAGGTGTGTTCGCGGCGGGCGACGTGGCCGACGACCACTACCGCCAGGCGATCTCCGCCGCGGGCACGGGCTGCATGGCTGCGCTCGATGCCGAGCGCTGGCTGGCGTCCCAAGGCCACCACTGAAACGAAAAACCCGGCCGGGAGCTCTGGCCCCCGGCCGGGTCTGTTGAGCGTTCAGGTGGTATGCGGACTAGAAGCCGACGTACGTCACCATGATGTCGCCGTGCTTTTGGAACCGCACGATGACGGAGCAGCCGCAGGCGTAGTCATACTTCACCTGGCCGCAGCCGAGGATCGTGCACCGCGACGTCTCGCACGGGCAGCCCTGGCAGCAGGCCGGCAGGCACACCGGCACGTTCACCGTGCAGCATGTCTCCGGGCTCGTCGGGTTGAGAACCGTCTCGTAGGTCGGCTCCGGGCAGCAGCCGCAGTCGTGCTTGTGCTTGTGGGCGTGCTTGTGGCGGTACTTGATGCACGGATTCGACGGGCAGCAGGTGACGGCGCCGCAATCGGGCTCGCACTCGCACGACGGCTCGATGGCACAGGCGGGTTCGAAGGCACTGCAACCCGGCTCGACGGCACAGCCGGGTTCGGCATGACGACGGTGGTGGCCGAAGCCGGCATCGGCCGACACGGCGACGAGGGAAGCCGCGGCGGCGACGGCGGCGACGAGGAACAGGCGGACCATGGGAGGAGACTCCTTTTCGCAGAGACTGGGTGGCCGCGGACGGGGTGGCGGAATCCGTCCGCGGGTGAAGCCGGGATGCGGCCCGAGGCTTCCCACAACTCTGGCACACGCCGCGGGATTGTCAAAAAACGCGCTGCTAGCGGTGTTTTCCAGGGAACCGGAGCGACCCGCCTTCTGGCTCCCCAGATCCCGTCGCCGGACGGTCAGGCGGCGGACAGCCACCCGCATTCGGAGCCGGTGGCACGCTGCACCATCGCCGCGGACGATCGCAGCCCGAAGCCGTCGCGCGTCAGGCCATCATCGCGCGGAAGCGGTCGAAGAGGTAGGCGGAGTCGTGCGGGCCTGCGGCTGCTTCCGGGTGATACTGCACGCTCGCAGCCTCGGCCGACCTGTGCCGCACGCCCTCTATCGTGCCGTCGTTGAGGTTGCGGTGCGTCACCACCAGGTCGACCGGGAGGGTGGCCTCGTCCACCGCGAAACCGTGGTTTTGAGAAGTGATCTCCACCCTGCCGGTCTCCAGATCCATGACAGGCTGATTCGCACCGCGGTGGCCGAACTTGAGCTTGAACGTCTTCGCGCCGCAGGCGAGCGCGAGCAGCTGGTGCCCGAGGCAGATGCCGAACAGCGGCACCCTGCCCACGAGGTCGCGCACGGTGTCGATGCAGTAGTCGAGCACCTCTGGGTCACCCGGACCATTCGAGAGGAACACGCCGTCGGGCCTGTGCGCCAGCACCTCCCGGGCCGTCGCCTTCCCGGGCAGTACGGTCACCCGGCAACCCTGCGATGCCAGGTGCCTCGCGATGTTCCACTTCATGCCGTAATCGAGGGCGACCACGTGCTTCGTGCCGGCATGCGTCGCGGACGGCGGAAACTCGCCGCCGACCAGCGGCTGCGGCAGCGGCGCAGCACACGCGGAGACTGGTTCGGTCCACACCCGCTCCTCCTCGGGCATCACCCAGCGGACCAGGTCGCGCCCCACCAGCGCGGGCGCACTGCGGGCCATCTCGACGAGCCTCGCGCCGTCGAGCACCTCGCTGGAGAGCACGCCCGTCATGGCGCCGCGGATCCGCAGCCGGCGGACGAGGGCCCGGGTGTCGATGCCGGTGATTCCCACGACGCCGGCCCGGGAGAGGTAATCGTCGAGCGTTCCGGTGGCGGTGAAGTTGCTCGTGATCCGGCTCGCCTCGCGGACGACGAACCCCGCCATCTGCAGGCGGCCGCTCTCGACGTCGGCGGGATTGACGCCGTAGTTGCCGATCTGGGGCGCGGTCATGGCGAGGATCTGGCCGCGATACGAGGGGTCGGTGAGGATCTCCTGGTAGCCGGTCATGGAGGTGTTGAAGCACACCTCCCCCGAGACGGTGCCCGTGGCCCCGAACGAACCCCCGACGTACACCGTGCCGTCCTCGAGCGCGAGCGCAGCCTGCGGCATCGTCACTTCGCCTCCGGGGCCGGCGCTGCGGGGTTGCCGTCGGCGTCGAGGCGGCCCGCCGCCCACAGGAGGCCACGGGTCACGAGGGCGAGGTATCGCTCGTCGGCGACGGTGTCGTTGTTGTGGCCGAGCGTCGTGCTGAAGATCCGCGTCTTGTTGGGGCCGTACTCGTTCGTCCAGGCAACCACGGCATTGGCCTCCGTCGGCTTGGCGGCGGGATCGACAGGCTCGCCCTTCTTCGCCTTCGGCGGCACCATCTGGCGGCCGGTGGCGATCGGCTTCGCCCCGGGCAGGAGCAGGAGGTTGTTGTAAAGCTCCTCGTTGGTGGTCTTCCAGTCGGCGAGAGGCTTCGCGATCGGATGTGAGCGGTCGGCGAAGGAGATCTCGATCGGTTGCTGGGGACCGTGCCCGCTCGACTGCAGCCCGATCATCTCGAACCAGCCCGCGTTGTCGGCACCGGCCTCGACCGGCTGCCTGAAGTCACCCCACCGGTAGGAATGCATGGCGCAGTGGATGTTGACCGCGGGCGTGCCGCGGCGGTGGGCGGCGAGTATCCGCTCCACGTAGGCACGGTCGGTCACGTCGGCCGAGCACTCGTCGTGGATGACCACGTCGTAGCCGTCGGCCCAGTCCGGCTTGCCGTAGATCTCGAACGTGGCCTTCGTCGAGGTGTCCGGGCTGTAGGCCACTTCGACGACTGCCGTGATCCGCGCCTCGATCCCCTGTTTCAGCAGCCGCGTCTGCGTGGCATAGTCGTGGCAGCAGCCACCCGCCACGAGGAGGACGCGAAGCGGTTTCGGCCCGTCGGCGGCGGGCACGGGCCACGCGACGGCGACGGCGGCACAGACAACGATCGTACGGAGCATGGTCACCTGGAAGCTCCTGCGGTGTCAGGGGGACGACTTTCCGGGACGCCGCAGGCTACCACAGGTGGGCCACGGTTTTCAGCAGCGCGGCGATCCTGCGGCCCGGAGCGGTCATCGCCAGTTTCGCGAGGCCGGCAGGAGTCACCCAGCGGCGATTCTTCCCGGTGCGGAACCGCGGTGTCGATCGGCACCCGCGCACGACGCACTCGACGCGGTGGTGTGTCACGGAATACGCCACCCGGCCGAGGAGCCGTCCCTTCGCGGCCGAGCCCGACCGCGGGAAGTCCCAGAGCCCCTCCCACCACTCGCCCGGGCCGCGCCGCTCCACGAGCACCCGGCCCCCGTGCTGCACGACGAGCGCGGTCTCGCGGATGCGCTCGACCCTCCTTCGAACGGACGTGGCGGGGATCGAGTCGACTCGGTTTGTCCCGTGTGCGACGCACGCCTTCGCCAGCGGGCAATCAGTGCACCGCGGCCGCGCCGGCGTGCAAACCAGCGCCCCGAGGTCCATGAGCGCCTGGTTGAAGCGGCCGGGATTGCGTTGGGGAACGAGCGCCGCCGCCATCCTCCACACGGCCGCCTCGGCGTCGGGGGTGTCGAGGGGCCGTTCGAACCCGGCCAGCCGGGCGATCACGCGCCGCGAGTTCGCCTCGACGATCGGCTCCGGAACGTCGAAGGCGATCGAGGCGATCGCGCCCGCCGTGTAGCGGCCGATGCCGGGCAGCGTGCGCAGCGATTCGGCCGTGCGGGGTAATCTTCCGCCGTGATCGGCCACCACGCGCCTCGCGGCCGCATGCAGTTGGCGGGCGCGGCGGTAGTAGCCGAGGCCCTCCCAAAGCCGGAGCACCTCGTCCTCGTCCGCGGCGGCGAGGGCACGCACGTCGGGAAACGCCGTCACGAACCGCACGAAGAACTCCCTGACTCGCTCCACCTGCGTCTGCTGGAGCATCACCTCGCTCACCCAGACGCGATAGGGCTCGGGCGACCGCCGCCACGGCAGATCCCGGCCGGCCCGGGCGTACCAGCGCAGGAGCGGCCCGGCGACACCCCGCGGCAGGGCCGGCGGCGGGGGCTGCGGACGAATCCGTGCGACCTTCACTCCGACCCCTTGCAATCGGGTATTTGTTCCGTTCCAAACACGAGGAGTCTACACCGGGTCCGCGAGGCAGTGGCACGGGTTCATGGCTGAAAAACTCGGGATCCAGGAACATCGCGAAGCCTCCGGCATCGTCTGGGAGTTCCTCCACCCGCGGTGCGCCCGCGAGCGACGCGAGGACATCGAGGAGGTCGAGGCAATGGTGGCGGCGGGCGAGGCCGAGATCGCGCGCGACGAGCTGGTATGGCTGCTCACGGAGTGCCCCGACTTCCTCGAGGCCCACCTGCACCTCGGAGTCATCGCCCTGGAGGCCGACGATCCGAAGCTCGCACGCGGCCACTTCGGCCGGGCTTACGAGCTCGGGCTGCGGGCCGTCGAGGAGGCCGGAGATCCGCGGCCGCTCCCTTACGCGCGCGAAGGCAACAAGCCATTCTTCGAGGCGGCCAAGGGGCTCGTGCACTGCCTGGTGGCCACCGGCAGGCAGCGGCTGGCGAAGGATGTCGTCCGCCGCACCGCCGCGCTCGACCCGACCGACCCGCTCGGGCTCGCGAACCTGCTCGCCGGCGGAAACGCCCCGGCCCGGAGAAAACGGCCATGACTCCGGAGGGCAGGTTCATCGTGCTCGAGGGGATCGACGGCGCGGGCAAGTCGTCGCAGGTGGCGCCGCTCGTGGAGTGGCTCACGGCCCGGGGCCGGCGGGTGACGACGTGCCGCGACCCCGGCTCGACCGCGGCCGGCGACGCGATCCGTGCGATCCTGCTCGACAGACGCGAGATCAACCTCGCCCCCACCGGCGAGATGCTGCTTTACATGGCGGCGCGGGCGCAGCTCGTGGCGGAGGTGATCGAGCCCGCGCTCGCCCGGGGTGAGTGGGTGGTGTCCGACCGCTACCTGCTCGCGAATCTCGTCTACCAGGGACACGCAGGCGGCCTCGATCCCGAGACCATCCGTCGCGTGGGAGCCGTCGCCACGGGCGGCCGCGAGCCCGATCTCGTGCTCCTGCTCGACGTCGACCTCGCCACGGCTGCCGCGCGTCTTGCCCGCCCGCTGGACAAGCTCGAGAGCCGCGGCGACGACTTTCGGGCAAGGCTCCGCGCTGGCTATCTTGCGGAGGCCGCGCGGGCGTCCGACCGGATCGCCGTGATCGACGCGTCTGCCGAGCCGGCAGTGGTGGCACAACGGCTGCGTCAGACGCTCGACGTGCGCTTCCCGGAACTGCGGTGACTCATGGCGTGGCAGGGCATCGAAGGGCACGACGCGATCGCCGCCGACTTCGCCGCGGCCCATGCGCGGGGCCGGGTCGCCGGCACCTACCTGTTCATCGGCCCGCCGGGCGTCGGCAAGGCGAGTTTCGCCCGCAAGCTCGCCAAGGCGCTGGTCTGCCCGAACCCGCGGGCGGGACTCGTTCCCTGCGACGGCTGCGCGTCGTGCATCCAAGCCGAGGCGGGAAGCCATCCCGACATCGACGTCGTGCACAAGCCCGAGGATCGCGCGACGATCCCCCTGGAGTCGCTGATCGGCGATTCCGACCACCGCATGCGCGAGGGGCTCTGCTGGCGGCTGCTCCTCAAACCGACGCTCGGCGGACGCAAGGTCGCGATCGTCCTCGACGCCGACCACCTCTCCGATGAGTCCGCCAACTGCCTTCTGAAGACGCTCGAGGAGCCGCCTCCCGAGGCCGTCGTCATCCTGGTGGGCACCGCGCTTGAGAGGCAACTGGCGACGATCCGCTCCCGCTGCAGGATCGTGCGATTCCGGCCGCTCACCGGCGACGACCTGGTGCGCGTGCTCGTCGCCGAGCGGGGTGCGGATGCCGCGGTCGACCCGCGGGTGCGAGCGAGCGCGGCCATGGCCGGCGGCGGCCTCCACCGGGCCCGGCTCCTCCTCGACGACGACCTGATGGCATTTCGCGGCCGCTTGCTCGGGATGCTCGGCTCCCGGCCGCTGCCCGGCGTCGATCTGGCCAGGGACGTGCTCGCGTTCGTCGAGGCCGCCGGCAAGGAAGCTCCGCCCCGACGGGCGCGGCTCCGGACCGTGCTCGAGTTCGCGATCGAATTTTTCCGGGCGGCGTTGCGACGCGAGGCGGCGGACCAGCCGCCCTCCGACCCGGAATTGGCCGCGGCGACGGCGTCGTGGGGTGGCGGGGCGGAACGCGCGACCGCCGGGCTGCACCACACGCTCGACGCCCTCGACGGCATCGACCGCAACGCCAACCTGACGATGCTCGTCGATGCGTGGACCGCGCTGCTGGAGGAGCCGAGGCTTTCCCAGGCCTCCTGAACGCCCCCGCTTCGCAGAGTCGTGGCCTCCGACATGGCAGACCCTGCCGCCAGCGGGCGGGTGCATCGATTTTCCCGGTCGTGCCTGTCGATCCATGGGCAGGGATCGGAGGGGGGCGGACGGCACGACGGCGAACGTGGTGCGGGTTCCCCTCGCGCGGCAGGGACGGGGCATGTCCAATAAGAGGACCGGCGGAATCTTCGCCTCGTCGTTCCTGGCGGGGCTGATGCTCGCGGCGGGCATCTTCGCCCCGCGGGCCTGGGAGCCGGTGCCGGAACCCTTCTTCGGGCTCGAAGGCCCCGCCGCGGAAGGCCCGGAAAAAGATGGTCACACGACCGCCCGTCGGCAGGGCGTCCGGTCGCTCGATCAATCGCTCGATCCGCCTGACTCGAGCGTTTCAGCGCGGCCGGAGCCTCCGGCGGCGGAACGTTTCGCACTTGCCGACGCCGCGACTCCGACTCCCGCAGTCGTCGCCGTGCAAGCCGCCGCAATCGCCGCCCGCGAAGCGGTCGCCGCATCACCTGAGCTTCCGGCCCCACCGATTCTGTCCGAGCCGGTCGTCGTGCCGATCAGCGGGCCCGTCGACGCGGTTCGGCAGGCACCGCAGGAGGAGACGCCACAGCCGCAGCCGACGCCACCTGAGTCGCTCCGCGCGCTGGTGGCGCGGGTGCAGGCGGCGCAGCCGGTGCA
>RFPF01000008.1 GCA_009926295.1 Planctomycetia bacterium | reverse complement strand
CTCCGGGCAGGCCGCCGCCATGCTGAGTCGGGCGGGGTCGGCGGTCCAGATGCCCGACACCAGGGGCTGCACCAGCCTCTCGAAGGCCTCACGGCCGAGCCGGCGCACCGCGAAGTGCTCGAGCGGTTCGTCGGAGCCGGCGCTCGCCGCCCGGGGCATGAATCGCTCGCACAGCACGCGCAGCCTGGCCGCGGGCGAGAGCAGCGGTGACCGGAGGATTCCGAACGCACCGCCGGGGGCGAGGAGGCGGAATCCCGGCGGCACGGGCACCGTGCGACCGCGATGGAACACGAGGGCCCGGCGCACAGCCGGATCGACGCCGATGAGTCGGTCGGTGAGCCCCAGCCGTTCGACGAGGTCGAGACCCTCCGGCCGGGCCGCGAGGAAGTTGTCGGCGGAGCGCTCGACGAGCCAGCCGTCACGCCGCACCGTGTCGACCACGCCGCCGAGTCGGCCCGTCGGCTCGACGAGCACGACCCGGTTTCCCGGCCCGGCGAGGAGCGATTCCGCCGCCGCCAGTCCGGCCATGCCCCCGCCCACGACGACGAACGTCGCGGGCGCGGGACCGCCGCTGGGCTTCGCGAGGGCTTGCATGTTCCCAGATTCTACTTCCGCAGCGGCACTGCACGACGGCGGTCTGGGGAATCCGGGGGGAATTCGCGAGGCTCGCCGGCCACGGTGGAGTCCGAACCTGCTCTGGACCCGGTGAGGAGGGAAGCCTACGTTCCGCGACTGATCGGGCTTCGCGGCCGAGCCGCCCGATCGAACCGTCAAGGAGGACTTTCCCGTGGCCATCCACCGGCATACGCGCACGTTTCTCGTCCATTCTCTCGTCGCCGGAATCGCGGCGATCGGTCCGCTCGGTGTCGCCGTCGCGGCCGAACGGTCGTCGGGTGCGCCGGGTGTCACGACGCCGCGTCCGCTCATGCGGCTTCCCGAGTGGATCGAGACGATCGGCGGCCGCGACCGCGCCGCTGCGAAGCCGGCCCTGCCACCCGCAGCCCCGTCGCACACGGTTCTCACGGGAGGTTGGAACGACCTCGCCGAGGAGGCGGCGGCCCGATCCAGCAAGGATGCCGACGCCGCGGCAGATGAGACCAGCCCGCCGCCCAAGCCCGATCTCGGCCCGGAAACGAGCGTGCTGACGGCGGAGTCGCCGCCCGCGGCCGTGCCTCCGGTGGAGGCCGCTCCGAGGCCGGCCAAGATCGCCGTCGAAGGCCGCCCCGTCGCCCCGTCAACCGAGTCGGAGTTCGAGAAGCCCGTCGCGGCGCCCGTGCCGCAATCGCCCACCGACGCGCCCACGCTGGCCGTCGATCCCGCCAGCTTCCGCGGAGTCCTGCCCGGCAAGACCACCCGCGACGAAGTCGAAGCCTCGTGGGGACCCGGGGAGGCGTTCGTCCGCGACGACAACGTGAAGGGCATGTCCTGGGTCATGGAGCCCTTCGAGCGGATCGAGGTGACGCTGGCCGACGAGGTGGTCGATTCGATCCGCATCAAGCTCGCCGAGCCGTTGGCACTCAAGCAGCTCGCCACGCAGATGGAGATCTCCGACCTGCGGACCGTGTCGATCCTCGACGAGAAGGGCGTGTCGATCGGCGAGGTGTTCCCCGAACGGGGCATCGTGATCAGCGTCAAGCCCGGCACGCAGACCGCCCTCGCCGTGCTGCTGGAGCCACTCGATCCCGAGCCGTTCGTGCTCCGCGCGGAGGGCGAGATCGACCAGAGCTCCGCCTACGCCGTCGCCGACCTTCAATATGCGATCGAGGTGGATCCGCGCCACGTGCGGGCCCATCGGCTGCTCCTCGCGCTGCTCTGCGAGCAGGGCCGCTGGCAGCAGGCCTTGGCCGTCGTCGAAGCCGCCGAGAAGCTCGACTCCGCCGACATCTGGACCAGGCTCAAGCACGCCGAGGTGCTGCTCGCGCTCGGCCGCGTCGACGCGGCCCGATCCAAGGTGGAGGATGTCTCGAGGTTCGAGAGCGTGCCGCCGCTGGTCACGGCCCAGACGGCCCGGCTCCTCGGCCGGGTGGAACTCGCGGCGGAGCCGGCGGACCACCAGAAGAGCGTCGGCCACTTCGAGGAAGCCATCCGCAAGTCGGCCCCACTGGTCGCGCACCAGTCGAAGGCGATCCAGAAGGCGGCCCGCGAAGTCCTGCTCGATGCGCACCTCGGCACGGCCCTGGCGATCGCGCGGGGTACGTGGCAACAGAAGAGCCGGGTGATCCCCAAGTGGATCGCCCGCAGCGAGGCGATCGTGGGGGAGGTCGCCGCCGACGACCCGAGCCGGCTCCATTTCGAGTTGACGCTCTGCCGCGGCGCGCTCGCCGTCGTCGCCGGCTGCTCCGAGGGCGTCGAAGCCCTGCCGTGGGTGAAGCGGCTCCTCGAGACCCGTGAGAAACTCGACGCCAAGGTGCAGGATCCGTGGCGGCGGCGTCAGATCGACTGGGAGGTGGGGCTCGGCCTCGCCGACGCGATCGAGGGCGGACTGAAGCGGGGCGACGCATCCGACATGCTCGAGAACGCGACGCTCACCGCCGCGTACATGGAACGCGGTTCCGAACGGCGCGAACTCACCGACGCGGAACGCCGCGCGATGGGCGACCTGCTGTTCCGGATCGGCATCCTCCACAGCCTCCAGCAGGGGGCGCACGCGACGGCGGTGACGTGGTTCGACAAGGTCGTGCCGTTGTGGGAGGGCAACGCGAGCTTCGCGAAGCAGGGCGAGATCGGCCGGCTCGGCGAATCATTCATCAGCATGGCGATCTCGTACTGGCAGGTGGATCGCCGCGACGACGCGCTCGCCCTGAGCCGCAAGGGCGTCGAAATGATGGTCGAGGCGGTCGACATGCAGCAGATCGAGGAGCGATCGCTCGCCGTGGCCTACGGCAATATTTCGACGATGTACGCCGAGCAGGGCAACGCCGAGCAATCGCGGAATTACGCCGAGATGGCGAGCCGGGCCGAAGCTGCCGAACCGCGGCTGCGTTGACCGGGCGGGGGTTCGACCGGCCGCGTCACAGCAGGCTCTCCAGCAGCAGCCGCATCTTGCGGAGCTCGGCCACCTGGTCGGTGCCGGCGATGGGCGGCAGATGGGCGCAGAGGGCCCGCTTGAAGCCCACCCGCTGCAGTTGGCCGACGATCTTGCCGTATTCCACGTCGCCCTGCCCGATCCGCACCTGGAACGCCTCGGGCTTCGTGTCGCGGAGGTGGACGTGGCAGACGTACTTGAGGATCGATTCCCACGACGACTGCTTCTTGTGGCCGAAGATGAAGTGGCTCGGGTCGAGCGTCACGCCCAGGCCGGGGACGTTGCGACAGAGCGAGGCGGTCGTCTCGGCATCCTGTGTCATGCGGCCGCTCATGGTCTTCACACCCACGACGGCGCCGAGTCCTGACGCGATCGCCACCAGTTTCCGCAGCCGTTCGATCTCGCCGTTGAAGGGAGTCCCCAGCTCCGACGAGTCCACCACCATCGTGACCACCCCGAGTGACTTGGCGAGCTTGCAGCAGGCCGTGAAGCGGTCGTAGAGCTCGGGCGTCTCCGGGGCGGAGAACGACACCGCCACCGGGCGGAGCCGCTGGAGGTCGCTGCAGGCCGCGATCGCCGCCTCCGGATCGGCGGCGACGCCCGCGGGGGTCAGATGCCCTCCCTGCTCGTGCACGTCGAGTTCCACCGCCGTGAATTCAAGTTCGGCAAGCCGCTCCATCGCCTGCGACAAGGGCAGATCCGGAAAGCATTCGGTGCTCACGCATACAATCACGTCGGCACACTCCTGGTCGCTGTCGGCTCGGATGACGGAAAGCCCAGAGGGTAGCGGCCCGGTGAAAAAACTGGCAACATGATGTGTGCGGAGGCCGTCACTCCGGCGGCCGCGCGGAGACGTAGCCCGATGGAAATCGATCGCACCATGCAACCGCCCCCCCGCCCGTTTCCGGAGCCGCCACCGGTGACACGCGTCATCCTCGAGCAGGGGAGCGCCTGGGGCCGCTGGGGCACCCGAATCGCCTGGACGATAGCGGGCGTGTCCCTGCTGTCGGCGCTCGCGAGCGCCGGGGCGAGCGCCCAGTATTTCCAGACCGACTCGAAGGTGGTGGAAAAGTACCACTCGCTCGCGAAGTTCGCCCCCGCCAAGGTGGCGATCGTCGACGTCGCCGGCGCGATCATGGGGGGCGACGGGTTCGCCCGCTGGCAGCTCGATCGCATCGAGGCCGACGAGAGCGTCAAGGCGATCGTGCTCCGCGTCGATTCGCCCGGGGGCACAGTCAGTGGCAGCGACGAGATCCACTACCGGCTGGCGGCGATCGCCAAGAAGAGGGATCTCCCGGTCGTGGTCAGCATGGGCGGCATCGCGGCCAGTGGCGGCTACTACGTCGCGATGGCCAACGGTGGCCGCGACGACGTGATCTTCGCCGAGCCGGCCACGCTCACCGGCTCGATCGGCGTGATCATCCCGCACTTCGATCTCTCGAAGATGCTGAAGAAGCTCGACGTGACCGACGACTCGGTGGCCAGCGGACCACTCAAGGAGATGCTCAGCGCCACCAAGGAGCGCGCGCCCGAACTCGCCGCCCGCGAGCGGAAGATCCTCCAGGGACTCGTCGACGACATGTTCGCGCGGTTCAAGGAGATCGTGAAGGCGGGGCGGCCGAAACTCGACGACGCGGCCGTGGCAAAGGTGGCGACGGGGCAGGTGTTCACCGCTGCGCAGGCCCGCGACGCGGGGCTCGTCGACCGGATCGGGTTCCTCGAGGACGCGGTCGATCGTGCCGTGGAGCTCGCCGGGCTCACCAGGGAGACGGCCCGGGTCGTGCGCTACTCGCGGCAGAAGGGTCTCGTGGACGAGCTGCTCGGCGGCGCCTCGCCCGGCGCCCGGCTGACGCTCGAATCGTTCGCCGAGTGGACGACGCCGCGGGCATGGTACCTCTGCAGCTGGTGGCCGGCACTCGTCGCCAATCACCCGTAGGCGGAGGACAGGCTTCACACTCGACTCGCCCAACCCGCTCGGGGCTGCCCAGCCCCGTCGCCGGACGTTCGCGGATGCCATCGTGGCATCCGCTCTCTGCGTGTCCGCTGCGCTTCGGCATCCTGCCTCCGCTTGCTCCCACAGCCCGGCTCTCAGGGCATGGGCAGCCCCTCGCTTACCTGATGTGGGGCACGCTTGTGCCCAGCGCGGCCGTGGCGGCGTGATCTGCGGCCAAGAGGTGGCGGCCGGAGGCGCGGGCGAGCGCCAGGCGGCACCACACATCGGCCGCGGCGATCGAGTGGTCGTCGGCGGTCGCGTCGGCGTGATGCGCGGCGGCCAGGACACTCGCGAGATCCCGTACCCGGGCCGACAACGCTCCGATTTCGAGCTGCCGGTCGGCGAGCGAGCGGCCGTGGCGGCGGATCGAGCGGTCGATGGCGGTGGCGACGCGGGCCATGTCGCGCCGCGCCCGGCCGGCGTGCTCGCGGAGGGTGCGGTCGAGGATCGCGCCGTCGCGCGAGCCGCGGGCGAACGTGCCCGCCCGCCACGCGAGCCACGCGCCCGCGCGGGAGATCGCCGTCGAGTCGCGGGCATGGGTCGCGAGCGGGTGCCGCTTCGCGAGACCCTTGAAGAGGGCGAGGCCGAGCAGGTCGCTCTCCCCCTCGTAGACCGTGACCGCGAAGTGGTCGTGGAACGAGTCGCCGAGCGGATGCCCCACGAGGAATGCCCGGCCGCCGTGCACGCCGAGCGCGTCGATCGCGCTCTCGCGGACGCACTCGCCAGCCACGATCTTGGCCGTGAGGGCCTCGAGTTCACCGCTGCCGCCCGAGTCGATCGCGGTGGCCGCCCAGGCTGCGAGCGCGTCGCAGGCGACGATCCGGGCCGCGATCCGCCCCAGCCGGCCCTGCACGAGTTCACGCCCCGCGATCGGCTGCCCCCAGGTCGTGCGCCGCGATGCGTGCTCACGGGCCTGCGCGAGCAGGATCCGCAGCGTGCCGGCGGCCTGGGCGGCGAGCGTGATCCGGCCGCGGTTGAGGCCGTGCCAGATGATCCGCATGGCGTCGGGGCCGGTGCGGCTCTGGGGCGGCGCGAGCACGTCGGCCGGATCGAGCGGAAACCGGTCGAATTCGAGGGCGGCGTTGTGGGCGTGCTTGAGCGGATGGAGCGCGTAGCGGCGCAGGCGGAAGGATGGCGTGTCGGCATCGGGCAGTCGCACCAGGCACACCGTCGGCCGGCCCTCGTGCAGGGCGAGCAGTTTCACGAGGCGTCCGTACGTCGCGCCCGTGATGAACATCTTCGTGCCGCTCACCGCGAGCCCGGTTCCCAACCGTTCGATCGTGGTGGTGACGGCGGACAGATCGCAGCCCGCTTCGGCCTCCGTGGCGGCGAAGATCGAGAGCGGCCTTCCCTCCGCGAGGCCGGGCAGATGACGGGCCTGCTGGTCGGGTGATCCGAACGCCACGAGCGCGGAGACGGCGCCGATCGCGGAATGGACCGAGAGCAGTCCCGCGGCGGTCGGCGCGTCGGCCGCGATCGCCGTGATCGACCGGGCGAGCTCGTGCATCGTGGCACCGGTGCCGCCATGCTGCTCGGGCACGGCGATTCCCCACAGGCCGACATCGGCGAGCGCGGCCTCGGCCGCCACCGAGAACACGCCCGCGGGCCGGGGCGGAGCGTCGGCGAGCGGTGCGGCGGGCATGTCGCGCGATGCGCGGGGCGGCGCGTACAGCGCGTTTTCGCGCCGCATGTCCGCGACCACGCGGCGGGCGTGGTCGACGACGGCCGCGACCGCGTCGCGCACCGGTGCCGCGGCCCGGGCGGCGGCCTCCTCGAAGCAGCCGGCGTGGCCGCGCCAGAGGGCGTCGGCGAGCGGCGCGTCGCCCGGCTCGATCGCGTGGCCGGGCGGCGATGCCGGAGGCACGCGCGCGATCCAGGCAGGCGGTGGATCGTCCTCTGCGGCCGCGAGCACGGTGGCGAAGTGCGCGGCGATCGCGGGACGCTTGAGTTTGAACGATGGCGTCGCCTCGCCGTGCGCCGCATCGAACGGCCGCGCCACGAAGGCCGCCCGCCGCACGCGCCACGCACGGGGCAGCGATGCCTGCCGTGCGGCGAGCCGGCGGCCCAGCCAGCGCACGAGCCGTGGATGGCGCAGCGCCTGCCGCCGCCCGAACACCCTCAGGCCGAGCCGACGCACCGTGGCCCGCACGGCGTCGGGCTCGGGCACCACGAGCGCGACCGGCGCTGCGAGCCCGTCGCCGACGACGCATACCTGCGCGACGGCGGGATCCTCGGCGAGCGTTCGCTCCACCTCGGCGGGCGGCACCTTCGCGCCGCTCGCCAGCACGATCGCATCCACCACCCGGCCGGTGATCCGCAACTGTCCGTCGTCGTCGAGGGCTGCCGTGTCGCCCGTGGCGAGCCAGCCGTCGGTCGTGGCGGGGCGGAGCGTGGCGTCTTCAGGCTCGATCACGCCGAGCGCCACGCTCGGCGTGCGCACGAGCAACTGACCGCGGGCGTCGACCGCGACCTGGATGCCAGGGAGGAGCGGTCCGACGGCGCCAGGCCGCATCGTCCGCGGGCTCGCGAGCGCGACCACCGGCCCGGCCTCGGCGAGGCCGTAGCCCTGCACGAGCGGCACGCCCCGCGCGGCGAATGCGGCGGCCGTGCGATCCTTGAGAGGAGCGCCCCCCGAAACGCACACCCGCACCGCACCGCCGAGCGCGGCCGGGAGGTCGGCGATCCTGCCCGCCGCCACGGCGGCGGCGATCCGCTCGAAGAATGCCGGCACCCCGAGGATCACGGTGGGCCGCGCGGCGGCGCAGGCGTCGAGCACCCGGCGACGATCGCCGACGACGCACAGCGTGCCGGCACGCACGAGCGCGGTGTACAGGTCGCCCACACGCGCGTAAGCGTGGCTGAGCGGCAGCCATGAAAGCCGGACGTCGCGCGGGTCGTCGAGAAACACCCCGCTCGACGCCCACGCGTTCCACGCGAGTGCGCGCTGCGAATGGACGACCGCCCGAGGCATCCCGGTCGTGCCGGACGACAGGAAGATCGCGGCGGGGGCGGCGGGATCACAGGCGGCGGCGCGGTCGGCGAGTGCCCGCACGAGGGCCGCGCTGTCGGGAGATGCGGCGATCCGTCGTGGCGACGGCAGGCGTCGAACGTCCGGCCCCCCCCACGCCCGCTCGGTCCGGTGGTCCACGAGGCCCCGTGGAGAGAGCCTCTGCACCTGCCCGTGGAGCGTCGCGGGCGACTCGTCGGCGTGCAGGGCGAGGTGCACGATGCCGGAGAGCAGGCAGGCGACATCGACGACGACCCATTCGACCGAGTGCGGACCGACGTGCGCGAGCAGGTCGCCGCGGACGAGACCGGCATCTTCGAGCATGCATGCGTAGTCGAGCGCCGCAGCGAGCAGGCTGCCCCACGTGATCCGGTCACCCGTCGCGGCCCGTGCACCGTGACCGAGGGTGATGATCGCCGGTTGCTCGAAGGCGTCGATCGCCCTGGCATGGAGCAGATCGACGAGCGAAGCCGCCGCAGCGGCCGCCGCCGTGCCCCGCTCGGTTGATGGCAGCGGCGCGATGCTCATGATTCGATCCGTTCGAAGAGCACCGCGATCCCCTGCCCGAGGCCGATGCACATCGCGGCCAGGCCGAGCCGCTTCCCGTCGGCGACGAGTGCGTGAAGAAGCGTCGTCGCTATGCGGGCTCCCGAGGCTCCGAGCGGATGGCCGATCGCGAGGGACCCGCCGCGCACGTTCACCCGCGCGGCATCGAGTCCGAGGGCGTCGATGCAGTGGATCGCCTGGGCGGCGAACGCCTCGTTCAGTTCCACGAGGTCGATGTCGGCGGCCGTCAGGCCCGTGCGGGCGAGGAGCTTTCGTGTGGCTGCGACAGGACCCGTGCCCATCGCGGCAGGGGCGACGCCGGCCACCGCCGAGGCCACGATCCGGGCCAGCGGAACGAGCCCCTGGCGCCTCGCCTCCGTCTCCTGCATCACCACGAGCGCCGCGGCGCCGTCGCTCACCGGCGCACTCGTCGCCGCGGTGACGGTGCCGAGACGGGGCAGGAACACCGGCTCCAGGGCCGCCATCGCCTCGAGGCTCGTATCGCCGCGGATCGACTGGTCGCGTGTCGCCTCCACGAGGGCCCCCGACTCGTCGTGTCCGAGCACGGCGACGATCTCGTCGTCGAACAGGCCGGCGTCTGCCGCCGCCGCCGCGCGGCGATGGCTCTCCAGCGCGTACGACTCCTGGGCGCGGCGCGGGATGCGATGCTCCGCCGCGAGCTGCTCCGCCGTGAGGCCCATCGAGAGCATTCCCCGGCTGGACCGGGCGAGGGCCCGCGGGTGGATGTCGATCGCCGAGTCCATCGGCAGGTGCAGCATGTGTTCGACTCCGCCCGCGATCAGCACACGTTCCTCCTGCGCCACGATGGCCTGGGCGGCCCGCGCCAAGGCCTCGAGCCCCGAGCCGCACAGTCGGTTCACCGTGGCCCCCGCGACGGAGAACGGCAGGCCCGCGAGCAGGGCGGCGGTGCGGGCCACGTTGCCGCCCTGTTCGCCCCGCTGCTGAGTCGCGCCGAGGATCACGTCGTCGATCGTGGCCGGGTCCACGCCGCTGAGGTCGACCGCAGCGGTGAGGACGGCGGCGGCGAGTTCGTCGCCGCGGACGTGGCGAAACAGCCCCCGGTCCGCGTGGGCCCGGCCGATCGCGGTGCGGCAGCAGGCGACGACGACAGGATTGGTGTCCGGGGTGCGAGGCGCCGCCTTCATGATGACGCCTCGCTGAGGAACCGGCCGCCGCCGCGGGCGACGTCGAGCAGTCGCCGGGTGGGATGCATCCGCACGCCGAGATCGGCGAGTGGCTCGAGCCGGCGCAGGATCTCCGCGGCGCCGAGCGTGTCGGCCCACGCCAGCACGCCGCCGCGGAAGGCCGGGAAACCGAGGGCATGGATCACGGCGAGGTCGATGTCACGACCGTCCCGCACGATGCCCTCGTCGAGGACACGGGTCGCCTCGAGGACGACCGGGAGCAGGAGCCGGTCGGCCAGCGTGCGGTCGGTCGTCTCCCGCGCGGGGAGCGCGTACGCAGCCACCAGGCCGAGCACGCCGGCGTCGGGGCGGGCGGGCTTCGCGCGTTGGCCGGCCGACTCGTCGTACACGTAGAAGCCGGCCCCGGTCTTGCGGCCGAGGCGGCCGGACTTCACGAGCGCCGGGATCACGGGCGAGGACTCGATGCGGTCGCCGAAGGCTCCGTCGAGCACGAGCCCGGCGTAGAAGGCGGTGTCGAGGCCGATCATGTCGTAGAGCTCGAGTGGTCCCATCGGCATGCCGAAAGCCCGAGCCACGCGGTCGATCCGCTGCGGATCGAGCCCCTCGCGCAGCATTTCCACCGACTCGTGCAGGTAGGGCATCAGGAGACGGTTCACGAGGAAGCCCGGGCTGTCGCGGACGACGACGGGGCACTTCGAGAGCCGCTTGGCATGGGCGACGGCCGTGGCGATCGTGGCGTCGCTGGTCTCGGGGCCGCGCACGACCTCGACGAGCGTCATGCGTCGCACGGGGTTGAAGAAGTGCATCCCGCAGAACCGCGCCGGATTCGTGAGCGCAGTCGCGAGGTTCGCGATCGGATTGGTGGACGTGTTCGTCGCGATCACCGTGTCGGGGCCGACGACCCGCTCGATCTCCGCGAGGGCTCGGCGCTTCACGTCGGTGCGCTCGAGCACGCTCTCGATGACGAGGTCGGCGCCGGCGAGTGCCGAGGCGTCCACGGCCGTCCGCAGCCGGCCGGCGAGGGCGAGCGACCGGGCGGGGTCGGCGCGCCTCGCGGCCCGATCCCACGCGGCCTCCTCGAGGATGCCCGCGGCTCCGCGCTCGAGCGTCTCCGCGTTGACGTCGACGAGCGTCAGGGCGAACCCGTGGCGCAGGTGGCTCGCCGCGATGCCGGCGCCCATGATGCCGGCGCCGACGACCGCGGGGTGCTCGACGGGCGCGGCCTCGGCGTCGGGGGATGGCGCATCGCCGCCGCCCACGCCCGGGTCGCGGCGGTTCCGCTCACCGAGCCGGAAGACGCGCACGAGCTGGCGCGACACGTCTCCCGTGGAAAGCGCCGCGAACGCCTCCGACTCGAGCCGGCCCGCCTCGGCCAGATCCGCCTCGGCGCCCGCGAGGATCGTCCGCAGGATGGTCGCGGGGGCGGGATAGTGTCCTCCGGTACGTCCGAGGATCACCGTCGACACCACTGCCTCGAGAAACGCGCGTTCCTCCGGAGCGAGTCCGACCGGAGCCGCCAGCCGCTTCCTGCGTGCGACGTGGCCCGCCTGTGCGATCTGGCATTCGATCAGCCGGCGGGCCGACACGAGCGCTTCCTCGGCAGGAACGCAGCCGTCGACGATTCCGAGAAGCTGCGCCGCCCGCCCGTCGACCGGCTCGCCGCCCGCGGTGAATTCCACCGCTGGGCCGGGGCCGATCAGCCGGGCGAGACGCACGGTGCCGCCCCAGCCCGGGAGGAGGCCGAGCTTCACCTCGGGCAGTCCCAGCGACGTGTGCGCCGCCGTCGTGGCGATGCGGAAATCGCAGGCGAGGGCGAGTTCGAGGCCGCCCCCGAGGCAGACTCCGTCGATCACCGCCACGCTCGGCCACGCGGCCGCGGAGAGCCGCGCGAAGAGCCCGCGACCGGCAGCGCACAGCCTCTCGATGTCTCCGGGGCTCGTGCCGGCGAGTGCCTCGAGGCGGGCGACGTCGGCTCCGGCGAAGAACGAGCCCTTGAGGCCGGAGCAGACGACGAGTCCCCGGGGGGGCGGGCCCCTGTCGATGGCGTCGAGGGCGGCGGCGAGGTCGACGAGCACCGCTTCGGTGATCACGTTCTGCCGCCGACCGGGGACGAGGAAAGACAGCACGAGGACGCCGTCCTCGAGCCGTTCGACCGTGACCGTCGATGATTCCCTGCCTGTGGCCGGCATCGTGGTGGTTCCGTCCCGTGCGCCTTTCCTGGCGGTTCGCTTGCCCGGTTCGGGAAAACCGCTAGTGTATCGGGAGTTTTCCCCTGCCCCAGCCGGGGCGATCCCACATGGAGGGCGCGGTCGGCCATGAAGCATGCCACCATCGATTCCACGCGGCAGCATGAGGCGCGCCGGCCGGCCGACCCAGGAAGTGGCATGCTGTGCGGGGTGTGGATCGCGCTGGTCGCCATCGGCGTGTGCGGCCGCCTGTGGCAGCCGGGATGGAACGTGACACCGATGGCGGGCATCGCCCTGGCCGCCGGCGCCGTGTTCCCCAATCCGCTCGTCGCGGCGAGCGTGCCGCTGGTCTCGCTCGCCCTCGGCAACGTGTTCTTGCCCGGCTACGGCAGTGGAGCGCTCGCCGTCGTCGTGTTCGTCGCCAGCGCGTGGCCCGTGCTGCTCGGCCGTCGGTTCTCGTTGCTGGAACGCTGGACCGGGGCGCGACGGCTCGAATTGGCCGGAGGGGCCCTGGCGAGTTCGCTCGTGTTTTTCCTGAGCACGAATCTCGCCCACTGGTGGCTCACCGAAGACTATCCCCGTACGGCGGCGGGCCTGGTTTCCTGCTATGCCGCCGCCCTGCCCTTCTATCGCTGGATGCCCGCCGGCGATCTCGCGTGGACCGCCGTCGTCTTCGCCTCCCTGTCGGCGGCCCTCGCGGCCGTACGGGCCTCCCGCGGCGTCGCGGTGGCTTGACTGGCCGCCCGCGTGCCGCAGAATGCACTGGTCGATCGCGACGGTCGAGGATCCACGCCGCGGGAATGGCGGAATTGGCAGACGCGCCAGGTTGAGGGCCTGGTGGTAGTAATACCGTGCAGGTTCAAGTCCTGTTTCCCGCATTCGCCCCGAGATCGGCATGAGTTCGACGCCTGATTCCTTCTCTCCCGAAGCCGACGACCAGACCTCCGGGTCGGGCCGAAGGATACCGATCGGCACGCAGCGGCCGGGGAGCAAACCGCCGTCGCTCGCGCCGAAATACGAGTACGTCGCACCTCCGGAGCCTGCGCCCGCGCGGGAAGCCGCGGCCGCCGAGGCGGCCACCACCGACGAGATCCAACCACCGGCCAGGGGCGGCGGGAATGATCGCGGCGGGCGGGGACGGCGGCGCGAGCGGGATTCCAAGCCGTCGTTCACCGACGGATTGCCGCCGACGAAGCGGGTGGCCGTGCCGAGCATCCGCGGCGGTCTCGATGACGAACTCGAGGCGGACTTCGAGGCCGCCATCGCGGGCGTCGAAGTCGACGCGTTGCTCGCCGCCGGCGTGGGGGCGAAGATCGACGCTCCGCTGGAACCGGGAGCGCGGGTGCAGGGCACGGTGCTCTCGGTCGGCGGCGACACGGCCTTCATCGATCTCGGCGGCAACCGCCAGGGCGCGCTGAAACTCGCCCCGCTCGTGGATGCAGGGCTCGACCTGCCCACGGTCGGCGCGTTGATCGACGTGTCGATCGGCGGCCGGAATGCCGACGACGACCTCTATGACGTGGCGCCGGCCAACCGCGCCGTGGCGATCGAGGACTGGTCCCAACTCCAGGCGGGCATGGTGGTCGAGGCCCGGGTGACGGGGGCGAACAAGGGCGGCCTCGAGTGTGAGGTGGCTGGCCTGCGCGGATTCATGCCGGCGAGCCTCGTGAGCCCGTGGCGGGTCGAGAACCTGGAGGAAATGGTCGGCCAGACCCTCGAAAGCCTGGTGACGGACATCGTGCCCGCGGCGCGGCGGCTCGTGCTCTCGCGGCGGGCCGTGGTCGAACGGCAGGCGTCCGACGCCCGCGCGAAGATGCTCGAGACGCTGGAGGTCGGCGACGCACTCGACGGCATCGTGCGGAGCGTGCGGGACTTCGGCGCCTTCGTGGATGTCGGCAACGGCGTCGAGGGGCTCGTGCACGTCAGCCAGCTTTCCTGGGAACGTGTGGTGAATCCCGCCGACGTTCTCCAGCCGGGGCAGCGCGTGCGCGTGATCGTCAAGAAGATCGACAGGCAGACCGGCAAGATCTCCCTCTCGGCCCGCGACCTGGTCGAGAGCCCGTGGAAGCGGGCCGCGGAAAAGTACCACGTGGGAGCCACCGTCCGCGGCACGGTGAGCCGAATCGCCCAATTCGGCGCTTTCGTGAAGCTCGAGCCCGGCGTCGAGGGGCTCGTGCACGTTTCGGAACTGGCCCACCGCCACGTCCGCAGCGTGTCCGACGTGGTGCGGGAAGGGGCGCAGGTGGAATGCCGCGTGCTCGCCTGCGATCCCGGCGAGCAGCGGCTCTCGCTCTCGATCAAGGCGCTGGCGGCGCAGTCAGCGACCGCGCCCGCCGACGAGGAGGCGGAGCCGCCCTCCGCCGTGTCGCCCCCGGCGGTGCGGAAGCACAGCGGCCCGCTGAAGGGCGGTGTCGGCGGCACTTCGGACGGGGCCCGCTTCGGTCTCAAGTGGTGACCGCGGCCCTCAGCCGATCCGTTCTTTGCCCATCCAAGGCACGAGCGCGGGTGGCACCCTCACCGACCCGTCGGCCTGCTGGTGGTTCTCGAGGATCGCGATGATCGCCCGGCTGATCGCGATCGCCGTGCCGTTGAGCGTGTGGACGAAGTGGGTGCCCTTTTCACCGGGTTTCTTCCACCGCACGGCCAGTCGTCTGGCCTGGAAGTCGGTGCAGTTCGACGTGCTCGTGACCTCCCCCCACTCGCCGCCGGCCCCGCGACCCGGCATCCAGGCCTCGAGGTCGAACTTGCGGTAGGCCGGGCCGCCAAGGTCACCCGAGGCCGTGTCGATGACGCGGTACGGAATCTCGAGGCCGTCGAACAGCCGACACTCGAGGTCGAGCAGGTGTTCATGCATCGCCTCGCTCTCCTCCGGCCGCGTGAACGCGAACATCTCCACCTTCGTGAACTGGTGGACGCGGTAGAGTCCGCGGGTGGCCTTGCCGTGGGCACCGGCTTCCGTGCGGAAGCAGTGGCTGATGCCGCAGAGCCTGAGCGGCAGTTCCCCGGCCTCGAAGATCCGCTCGTGGAACGCGCCGCCGAGCGTGATCTCGGCGGTCGCCACCAGCGAGAGATCGCTGTCCTTGATCGAGTAGATCTGCGTCTCGCTGCCCCGCGGCATGAAGCCCGTACCCTCGAGGATCGTGTCACGGGCGAGGTCGGGAGTGGTCATCGCCGTGAATCCCTCGCGGACGAGCAGGTCGAGGGCGTAGCGCTGCAGCGCTAACTCGAGCAGAACCGCGTCGTTGAGGAGGAAGTAGAACCCATGGCCGGCGACCCTGGCTCCCGCCTCGAAGTCGAACAGCCGCAGCCTCTCGCCGAGGGCCACGTGGTCGAGCGGCGGAAACGGGAACGTGGGCGGTGGCGTCCGGCCGCGTCGCAATTCAACGGCGGCATCCTCGCCGCCGACCGGGGCGGCCGGGTGCGTGAGGTTGGGGATCTGCCGCAGGATCTCGTCCGACTCGGCTGCGATCCGGTCGAGCCGCCCTTCGATCGCCCCCACCTCCTCGCGCAGGCGACGGCCCTCCGCCTTGCGCGATTCGCGCTCGGCGGCGTCGGCGGCCTTCGCGATCGATTTGCTCACCTGCCCAGCCTCGTGGTTGAGCCGATCCACGTCGGCCTGCAGCTGACGCCGCAGCCTGTCGAGTTCGGCGAACCGGGCGACGTCTGCCGTCGAGCCGCGATTGCGGCAGTTGGCGGCGACGAGATCGACGTTGTCGGCGACGAAGCGGCGGTCGAGCACGGGGAGCGACTCCGGAAGGAGCGATGAATATACTTGGGGCGTGTATTTTCCGGAGAGACCCGGAGGATTCGGGGAGCAGCCATGTCCCACGTCGCCGCAGCCGCCGGCTCCACAATGGAGGAGATCACGGTCGCCGTGACGGCGACGGCCGAGCCGCTGCGCGAGACCCGCCGCCGGCCGCGGCGGCAGCCTCGGTATCACGTCGTGCTCTGGAACGACGACGACCACACGTTCCAATACGTGATCGCGATGCTCAAGCAACTCTTCGGCCACGCCCCCGAGGCCGGGTTGAAGCTCGCGCGAGAGGTCGATGCGAAGGGTCGCGTCGTCGTGCTCACGACGACGAAGGAACACGCCGAGCTGAAGCGAGACCAGATCCACGCCTTCGGCCCGGACCGCCTCATCGCCCGCTCGAAGGGCTCGATGTCGGCCTCGATCGAACCGGAGCCGTGACGCTTTCGTGGCCGACGCGGTTCAGCGGCATGCGGCGGGACGCCCCTCGGCGTCATAGCACTCGACCGCGCCGGAGCGGTCGTCGGGCCGGGTGCCGATCGCGATCGAATCGATCCCCTTGTCGTCCTTGATCTCGATCCGCCCGCCGCCGGCGTTGATCACGCGGCCCATGTGGATGAGCACGGTGCCGTCCTCGGCCTGCACCACGATCTCCCGGCAGGTGAGGCGGGCCGTCTCGAGGTCGCCAACCTGGGCGGCGGCAAAACGCTCCTCAGGGATGGTGACGGCCCGGACGGCCAGTCCGATCGCGAGGAACAGCAAGGGATACACGGTCCAGCGTTCACGGCTGGTCATCTCAGGGATCTCCGGGGGCGTGGCCGGTCAGTCGCCGTGCAGCTGCCGGAGCCGGCCCGAGAGCCGGAGGATGAGCTGAGCCCGCTCGAACTGATCGAGCCAGTCGGAGACGACGGCCGCGATGGCGTCGGCCGGGGGTGGTACGGCGCCGCTCGAGCAGCTTTCGCCGATCTGGGCGGCGGCCGCAGCCCGGTAGGCCGACAGTGTCTTGTCGCCGTAAAAGAGGATGGGCGTGAAGTCCTCGGACAGGAACATCACCGTCGGCACCCGCTGCCCGCCGCACACCTTGAGATGCGCCGCAATGTCGGGCCGGGCATCGCGGTCGAGGAAACGAACGTCGAGCGCGGGCCCCGCCGCCTGGAAGTGGGCGAAGATCGGGCACTGGTTCACGCAGTCGCCGCACCAGGCGCCCGCCAGCACGAGCACGGGCATGCGGCGCACGAACCCGGCCAGCAGCGACTTCTGCGGAGCGGTGAGAGCGACCCGGCCGTGAAAAGCATCCCAGCGACTCCGCTGGTCAGGGTTGGCATGCCGGTCGAGGAACGCCTGGTATGGGTGGGCCGCGTGGAACGCCGCCTCCCAGGCGGCAGGCGTGGGTGGCACGCCCGCGCCCGGGATGGCGGCGGACGGGAGGGAGACGGGGTCGTTCATGGCAGCGTGGCGTCCGGGTGGCGGGGGTGGGCAAGAGCATAGCGTCTCGCAGCCGCGCAGCCGGGCAACCGGCTTTTTTCGCGGGGAAACCGGCATTGATTCGGTGAAATCGGCCGCCTAATGTCCCCACCGCCTGAAGGCTCGCGGGGCAGATGGAACGCCCCTCCCCGAGGCATGCCGGCCGCACGGATGCGCCGCCGGAGCCTCGGGGCGACTCGACAACTCGTGACCGTCCAATCGCTCCCGGAAACGGTTCAGGTTCTCCGCCCCCCTGGGACCTGGACCGTTCCGGGGGCCTTTGTTTCTCGACGCGGCGTCTATAACGCTCGTATGACGACGCCCGCCATGACGCCCGGCGCGGAGAAGATCATCCGCAGGTTGATGATCGCGATCGCCATCTGGGGCGCGATCCTCGCCGCGGGAGCCTGGACGCTCAACCACGACATCCGCCGCCCCATCGTGGTGATGGCCTGCGTGCTCGGCTTCCTCGGCTTCTGGCTGGCGATGCTGCGCACGCTGCGCCGGTCATCGTAGGACAGGCTTCAGCCTGTCGCGAGGCTCAATGGTCCGCGCCGGCTCGTGACTGCCCAGCCCCCCTCGCCGGCTCATCGAGTTGGCGTGACGCAACTCGCGTATAATTCTGCCGCGCAAGAGGAGGGGTCATGCCCATCAAGCTGCGGTCGGTGTTCGACACTGGGATCGGCATCGGTCACGACGGGCGGCCGCCCGTGGACACCGAGCAGAGCGTGACGGCGCTGTCGATCGGGCAGTACCTGATCCGGCGGCTCTCCGACTACCACATCCGGCACGTGTTCGGCCTGCCGGGCGACTACGTGCTCTCGTTCTACAGCATGCTCGAGCACAGCCCGCTCGAGCTCGTGAACTGCACCCGCGAGGACTGCGCGGGATTCGCGGCCGACGGCTACGCGCGGGTGCATGGCATGGGGGCCGTGTGCGTGACCTACGGCGTGGGGGGCTTGAGCCTCGCCAACTCGATCGCCGGGGCCTATGCCGAGAAGAGCCCCGTCGTGCTGATTTCCGGCGCGCCGGGGATCCGCGAGCGGGTGAACGACCCGCTCCTCCATCATCGCGTCCGGGAGTGGCACACGCAGCTCGACGTGTTCGAGCACATCTGCGCAGCCAGCCGCGAGATCGTCGATCCAGCCACGGCGTTCCGCGACATCGATCTCCTCCTCGACACCGCCCACCGGCAGAAGCGCCCGGTCTACATCGAACTGCCCCGCGACATGGTGGGCGTCGTGCCCGACCAGATCCGGCCCTATGCGCCGGCCAGGACGCGCAGCGACCCCAGCGCCCTGGCCGAGGCGGTGAAGGAGGCCGTGGCCCGGATCGAGCGGGCGGAGCGGCCCGTGATCATCGCCGGCATCGAACTCCACCGGCTCGGGCTCCAGGAGGAGGTCGTGCGGCTGGCGGAGGTGTCGGGGATCGCGATCGCCGCGACGCTCCTCGCCAAGAGCGTGGTCAGCGAGGTGCACCCGCTCTACGTGGGGCTCTACGAGGGCGCCCTCGGCCGCGAGGAGGTGACCCGCTTCGTGGAGGAGAGCGACTGCGTGATCCTCCTCGGCACGCTGCTCACCGACCTCGATCTCGGCATCTTCACGGCCAAGCTCGACGCCGCGCAGAGCATCTACGCCACCACCGACGAGCTGAGGATCAGCCACCACCATTTCCACCACGTGCTCCTCGAGGATTTCCTGCAGGCCCTCGTGGAAGCGCGGCCGAAGGCGGCGCGGCGCGTGCCGCCGCCGGGGCCCGCGGCGGCCCAGGGAACGTTCACGCTCGTCTCCGACGCCCCGATCACGACCACGCGGCTCGTGCGTCGGCTCGACGAATCACTCGACGACCGCACGATCGTCGTGGCCGACGTCGGCGACGCCCTGTTCGCGTCGAGCGAGCTCGTGATCCGCGGGCAGACGAAGTTCCTCTCACCGGCCTACTACACGTCGATGGGCTTCGCCGTGCCGGCCGCGCTCGGGGCCGCGATGGCCGAGCCCGACCATCGAGTGGTGGTGCTCGTCGGCGACGGCGCCTTCCAGATGACCGGAATGGAACTCTCCACGATCGTGCGGCGCGGGCTGCCGGTCGTGGTGATCGTGCTCGACAACAAGGGCTACGGGACCGAGCGGGTGATCCACGAAGGCAGCTTCAACGACATCAACCCGTGGCGGTACGAACTCCTGCCGCAGGTGCTCGGCGGCGGCACCGGATACGAGGTGAGGACCGAGGGGGAGTTCGACGCGGCGCTCGCGAAGGCCCTGGCCGACGAGTCGGGGATGAGCCTGATCCGGGTCCACATCGGCGTCGACGATCGCAGTGTCACGCTCGACCGCATCGGCCGGGGGCTGGCGGCCAGGCTCAAGCGGTAGCGTCGTCGCCGAGTTTCTCCCGCCGCAGGGCCGTGCTGGAGATGTCGCGACGGAACTCGCGCTCCGACACGAAGTACGTGATGGCCCTCAGCGGCTGCGGCACGTCGAGCTGCGCCGGGTCGACGAATTCGCCTTCGCAGGCGCGGCCGAACACGACGAGCCCGCGGGCCAGGTCCGCGATCGTGCGCGTGGCGGCGGCTGCTGCCGCGGTCGAGCCGCCGTAGTACCGCGGATCGGCGAGCCGCACGAACGTGTCGGCTCCGAGCACGAACGTGCTGCGGGGAAAGATGGCGAGCTTCTCGAGGAACGTGGCTGCCCGGGTCAACCAGAGCGTCTCGGTCGCGAACTGCGCGGCGCGGGCCTGGATTTCCTCGTAGTCGAGCAGCGGCTTGTCGACGTTGGCGATCGACAGCTCGTACTCGGCTGGGCGTTCGGCGATCTCCTCGGCGAGGCGGGCCATCGCGCGGTGTCCGTCGTGGAGCGGGTCGAACGAGCCGGGGAAGACGAGCCGATCGGCGGCGGGATCATCGGTCACCGTCGTTTCGCGGGCAGCGATTCGCACGGCACGGGCGGTGCCGGCGAGGAGTCGTCGCCACTCGGGCGGTGCGGCGGTGTGTGCGACCTCGATCCCTTCCCCCGAACGCAGGCCGCCGGCCCCGCGCGCGCCATCGGCCCCGACGGCGTCCCCGATCCGCCGGAGGAGGAGCGCGGCCGCGAGGTCCTCCTCGTCGGACCTGCTCCGGGCTCCCTTCTCGAGTTCGACCGACGCGACGCTGGTTGCGGAGAGCGTCTGCGTCGCGACGATGACGCGATGAGCCCCGCGCTTCGGGGCGACGGTCTGCAGGCTGGCGACGACGGCCGCCCCGAGGGCCGACTCCGGGGCGGCGCCGCAGCCCGTCGCCCGCTGCCAGGCCGCGACGGCCAGCCGTCGCGCGGTGCGCGACGAGCAGAACGATTCCTGGTGGCCTCCGAGGAGCCGGTCGACCGCCTCGCGTGCGTAGGGGACAAGGCCCTCGACGACGACGGCGCTCGCGCCCGGCGTCGCCACGAGGTGCGAGATCGCGCGGGAGCCCCCGCCGCTCGACACGGCGACGAGTCTTGTGCCCCGGGCCGCGAGCTGGTCGAGCAGTGATTGCGGTTCGAGGAGGTGCACGGTGGTCGGCGCGGGGGCTTGGGGATGGGCGCGGGTGCGGGCAGGCTGCGGCCGACCGTGAGGGCGGATTCGCCGCCGCCGCCACGCTCCGTCCCGCCGAACCTGCGCCGCTTTCCAGTGTCGGACTCGAGCGGTGGGCCGGGGCTCCAGCGGCACCCGGATCCCGGCCGATGGGAAATCCGGGGAGGGCTTCACCATGATATCGCGGACGTCGCGGCGTTGGATCTGTCTGGGCTGCCTGACGCTCGCGGGTTCCGCCGCGGCCCGGGCGGAGGAGCCTGCCGCGGTCGACCGCGTGCCGATCGTCACGCTGCCGCTCGCGCCCCCGAGCCGGGTTCCCCGGCTGATCGAGATCACCTCGGCCGAGGCGACGTCCGACCCGCTGCGCGGCACGCCCGCCATCGATCCGGAGACCACCGGCGAGGATGCGATGCAGGTGCTGGCGACGCTGCTTCCGGGCCGCAGCGACACGCCATACGACTGGCACGCCCCCGTCGAGCCACTCCACCGGCCCTGCGAACCTCGGGCGTTGCCGCCCTGCGTGCCCCCGCCGCCCTGCCACCCCAGTGAACCACCGCAGCCCTACGATCTCGTCGGCGTCGCGGGATGTCCCTCCTGCGGCCCGATCTACCGGGGTCCCTGCGAGCCGCGGTCGGGCACCCCGCACCACGGCCTCGGCGCCTGGTATCGCCACCTTCACGACCGATTCGTCGATCATTTTTATCGGTGGAAGTGACTTGCTAGGCTCTCGGTCCCCGAAGTGGGACGGAGCACGAGCATGCGGGCGGCAATCATCGGGATCGGAGCGATCGCGCGAATTCACGCGAAGGCGCTCGCCGACATTCCGGGAGTGGAGGTCGTCGCCGCGACCTGCCGCACGGAGGAAAAGGGGCGGGCGTTCGCCGCTGAGTTCGGCTGTGCGTGGCATGCGGACACCGCCAGGATGCTGCGCCGCGAGAAGCCCGACTTCGTGACCGTGGCGACGCCGTCGGGCGCGCACCTGGAGGCCGTGGTGGCGGCCGCCCGCCGCAGCGTGCACGTGATCTGCGAAAAGCCGCTCGAGATCACGCTCAAGCGAATCGACCGGATGCTCGCGGTGGTGGAGAAGGCCGGCATCACGCTCGGGGCGATCTTTCCGCAGCGGTTCAACCCGGTCGTGGCGACGGTGCACGAAGCCGCTGCGGCGGGGCGGTTCGGGAATCTGGCCGTCGCCGCGAGTTACGTGCCCTGGTGGCGCGACGACGCCTATTACGGCCCCGGCCGCTGGCAGGGAACGAAGGCGCTCGACGGCGGTGGCGCGCTCATGAACCAGTCGATCCACGGGGTCGATGCCCTGCAGTGGATCGCGGGCGCCACCATGCCCGGCCTCGGGCCGCTGGAGAATCCGGTCGAAAGCGTGACGGCTCTGACCGCCGTCCGGGCGCACGACGCCGAGCGACTCGAGGTCGAGGACACCTGCGTGGCGATCCTCCGGCTCAAGAACGGCGGTCTCGGCCAGCTGCTCGCCACCACGAGCCTCTACCCCGGCCAACTCCGCCGGTTTCTCTTCGGCGGTCGCGACGGAACGGCCGAGATCCTCGAGGAGCAGCTGACGACGTGGCGATTCCGCGCCGAAGCCGGCGACGATGCCGCGGTGCGCGAGCGTTTCGGCGGCGCGAGCGGCACGAGCGGGGGGGCGGCCGATCCGATGGCGATCAATTACTCCTGCCATACGCGGAACTTCGCCGCGTTCGTCGACGCGGTGCGGGCGGGCCGACGTCCCGCACTCGACGGCCGCGAGGGCCGCAAGGCCGTGGCGATCATCGAGGCCTGCTACACATCGGCCCGCACGGGCCGGCCGGCACGGGTTGCCTGATGCGCTACGCGATCTGCAACGAGACGTTCGGCGAATGGCCGCTGGCGAAGGCCTGCGACTTCGCCGCCGCCTGCGGGTATCAGGGCATCGAGATCGCCCCGTTCACGCTCGCCGCGCTCGCCTCCGACATCTCGGCCGCCCGGCGCGGCGAGGTGCGGCGCACGATCGCCCGCGCCGGTCTCGACTGCGTCGGCCTCCACTGGCTGCTCGCCCGCACCGAAGGTTTTCATGTCGCCCATCCCGACCGGGCGGTGCGCGACCTCACCGTCGACTACCTCGCGGAACTCGCCCGGCTGTGCCAGGACCTCGGCGGCCGCGTGCTCGTGTTCGGATCGCCGAAGCAGCGCAGCCTGCTGCCCGGCGTGACGGCCGCCGCGGCACAGGACCACGTCTGCGACGTCTTCACCCGGCTCGTGCCGGTGCTGGAGACGACCGACACCGTGGTGGTGCTCGAGCCGCTCTCCCCCGTGGAGACCGACGTGCTCACGACCGCGGACGAGACCCGCCGGCTCATCGAGCGGATCGGGTCGCCGCACGTGCGGCTTCACCTCGATGTGAAGGCGATGGCCAGCGAGTCGACACCGATACCGGAGGTCATCCGGGCGAGCGCCGCGCACCTCGAGCACTTCCACGCCAACGACGTCAACCTCCAGGGGCCGGGATTCGGGGCCGTGGATTTCGCGCCGATTTTTTCGGCCCTCGCCGAGGTGCGCTACGCCGGCTGGGTGAGCGTGGAGGTGTTCGACTATGCTCCCGGTGCCGAGAGGCTCGCCCGCGAGAGCCTGGCGTACATGCGGCAGGTCGAGGAAACACTGGGCTGACGCCCGAGAAGGAGGGGGACGATGGGAGATCTGCCGCACTTCGAGTCACGGGGCACCGCGAGCGGACCGGCCGACGGTCCGTGGCACAAGGGCATGACGAGGTACCACTGGTTCGTGCTCATCGTGGCGGCTCTGGGCTGGCTCTTCGATTGCCTCGACCAGCAGCTCTTCACGCTCGCCCGCAAGCCGGCGATGGAGACGCTGCTCGCATCCGCCGCCCTCGACCCCGCGGCGGCGTCGCCGGAACTGGCGGCGGAGCAGAAGAAGAAGTTCGATGCCGACGTGAGTTTCTACGGCGGCCTGTCAACCTGCATCTTCATGCTGGGCTGGGCGACGGGCGGGCTGATCTTCGGCGTGATCGGCGACCGGCTCGGGAGGGCCAAGACGATGATGATCACGATCGTCATCTACTCCCTGTGCACCGGGCTCTCGGCCCTGTCGCGCGGCTTCTGGGACTTCGCGTTCTACCGGTTCATCACCGGGCTGGGCGTCGGCGGCGAATTCGCCGTCGGCGTCGCCCTCGTGGCCGAGGTGATGCCGGATCGGGCCAGGCCGTATGCGCTCGGCCTGCTCCAGGCGCTGTCCACGGTGGGGAACTTCACGGCGGCCCTCATCGGCATCGGTCTCGGGCAGGCGCAGCTCCACATGGGCACGAAGATCTACGGCTGGGAGCCGTGGCGCTGGAAGTTCGTGATCGGCGCGCTGCCGGCGGTGCTCGCGCTCGTGATCCGCGCGGGGCTCAAGGAGCCCGAGCGGTGGCAGGAGATGAAGGCCAAGGCGGCGGAGACCGGCGAAAAACTCGGCGGCTACGGGCCGCTGTTCGCCGATCCCCGCTGGCGGAAGAACGCGATCCTGGGGATGCTCCTCGCCTGCGCCGGCGTGATCGGACTGTGGGGCATCGGATTCTTCACGCCCGACCTCGTGCGGAGCGTGTTCCAGAAGGCCTACAAGGCGCAGGGTCTCTCCGACCAGGAGATCGCCGGGCGGCTCACGATCTGGCCGTCGATCGCGATGATGATGATCCAGGTCGGGGCGTTCGTGAGCATGATGCTCACGGCCAGGATCTGCCAGAGCATCGGCCGCAAGTCGTTTTTCGCGATCGCGTTCACGCTCGCGCTCCTGTCCACCGCCTTCGTGTTCCGCTACCTGAGCAAGCCGAGCGACATCTGGTGGATGCTGCCGATCATGGGGTTCTGCCAGCTCTCCGTGTTCGCCGGGTACGCGATCTACTTCCCGGAGCTGTTTCCCACGAAACTTCGCAGCACCGGCACGAGCTTCTGCTACAACGTCGGCCGGTTCGTGGCGGCGGGCGGGCCTTTCCTGCTCGGCCTGCTGACGAGCGTGGTCTTCGCGGGAATCAAGAGCCCGGCCTGGATGGCCGAGCCGATGCGGCCGGCCGGCATCACCATGTGCGCCGCGTTTCTGCTCGGCCTCGCAGTGCTGCCGTTCCTGCCCGAGACCAAGGGTCGCCCGCTGCCGGAGTAGGGGCGATTCCCGCCGGGCCACGCCGGCCTTTCGTGGGCCGGATGCAATCCGTTCCGGTCGACGGTACATTGCGGCGGGCGGACGATCGGCATCCACCGGAGAGCGTCGAGCATGCGTTGGGAAGGGCGTCGGCAGAGCCAGAACGTGGAGGATCGGCGGAGCCAGAGCGCTGCGCCGATGTTCGTGGGCGGAGGGCTGCTCACGCTGATCCTGATGATCGTGCTGATGTTCCTCGGGGTGGATCCGATGCAGGTGGCGAAGATGGCGCCCGAGATCGCCGGGCCCGCGCCGCAGCGAGGCCCCGCCAAGCCCGTCAACGACGAGCTCTCGCAGTTCGTGCGGGTCGTCCTCGCCGACAACGAGGACGTGTGGTCGAGGCTGTTTCCTCAGGTGTTCGGCGGCCGCTACGCGGCGCCCACGCTGGTGCTGTTCACGGGCCGCGTCAACAGCGCCTGCGGCATGGCGAGTGCAGCCGCCGGTCCCTTCTACTGCCCGCTCGACCGGAAGGTGTACATCGACCTCGCCTTCTACGACGAGCTCAAGCGGCGGTTCGGCGCCCCCGGCGACTTCGCCCAGGCCTACGTGATCGCACACGAGATCGGCCATCACGTGCAAAACCAGCTCGGCATCTCCACGAAGGTGCAGTCGATGCGGGCGCGGATGTCGGAGCGGGACTACAACAAGATGTCGGTGCGCATGGAACTGCAGGCCGACTTCCTCGCCGGCGTCTGGGCCCATCACGTGGCCCGCTTCGCCGGCACCGTCGACGAGGACGACATCCGCGAGGCGGTGAACGCCGCGGCCGCCATCGGCGACGACCGGATTCAGTCCCAGTCCACCGGCTACGTCGTGCCCGATGCCTTCACGCACGGCTCCAGCGAGCAGCGGGTGCGGTGGTTTCTCTATGGGCTCAAGACCGGCGATCCGCGGCTCATGGATCGCGCCTTCGAGGTCGACTCGCCGTAGACTCAGCCCATGCACATTCTCCTGACCGGTGCCACGGGATACGTCGGGGGCGTGCTGCTGCCGGAGCTCGAGCAACGCGGGCATCGCGTGCGGTGCCTGGCGCGGCAGCCACACAAACTCGCCGGGAAGACGGGGCCTGCGACGGAGGTGATGGCCGGCGACGCCTCCGACGCGGCCGACCTCGCCCGGGCCTGCGCCGGGATCGACGCCGCCTACTGGCTCGTCCACTCCATGGAGAGCGGCGTCGACTTCGAGCGGGCCGACAGGCTCGCGGCGGAGCGGTTCGCCACGGCGGCGAAGGCGGCCGGGGTGAAGCGGATCATCTACCTCGGCGGCCTCGGCGCCGACGACGACGCCCTTTCCGCCCACCTTCGCAGCCGCCATGAGGTCGGGGCGATCCTCAGGGCGACCGGCCTCGACGTCGTCGAGTTCCGGGCGTCGATCGTGGTCGGGGCGGGGAGTTTCTCATTCGACCTCGTGCGGACGCTCGTGGAACGGCTGCCAGTGATGATCTGCCCGGCGTGGCTGGCGACGCCCACGCAGCCGATCGCGATCGCCGACGTGGTCGCCTACCTCGCCGCCGCCGTCGATCTTCCCCCGGGCGGGGCGAGGATCTTCGAGATCGGGGGGCCGGACAGGGTCTCCTACGGCGCTATCATGCGGGAGTATGCCCGGCAGCGGGGCCTGACCAGATTCATGATCCCGGTGCCGGTGCTCACGCCGCGGCTCTCGAGCCTGTGGCTGAAGCTCGTGACTCCCCAGTACTCGAAGGTGGGACGGAAGTTGATCGACGGGCTGAAAAATCCGACGGTGGTCACCAACGACGCCGCTGGCCGCGAGTTCGCGATTCGTCCGCGGGGGCTCGCCCGGGCCGTGGCGGAGGCGATGCACCAGGAAGACACCGTCTTCGCGGGCAAGCGCTGGGTCGACTTCGCCGGAGCCGAGTCCCTGCCGCATCGCTACGGCGGCAGGCCCTCGGGGACCCGTCTGGTCGACCATCGGCACGCGGTCGTGGCGGTCGAGCCGGCGCGTGCGTTCGCGGCGATCGAGCGGATCGGGGGAGTGAACGGATGGTACGCCTGCGACTGGCTGTGGACGCTGCGCGGCTGGATCGACCGGGCGATCGGTGGCCCCGGCATGTCGCGCGGCCGCCGCGATCCGGACAGGCTCGTCACGGGAGACACGCTCGACTGCTGGCAGGTCGAGGTCTGCGAGCCGCCGCGCCGCCTGCGGCTTGCGGCCGAGATGAAGATGCCCGGGCGCGGCTGGCTCGAGTTCGAGGTGGTGCCGCGGGACGGCGACGTGACGATCCACCAGACGGCCGTCTTCGACCCGCGCGGCCTCGGCGGCCTGGCGTATTGGTACGCCATCTGGCCGCTCCACGAGCTCGTCTTCAAGAACATGCTCGCCGGCATCGCCCGCCACGCCGTCCGCGGCTCGTAATCCTCAACGCTTCCAATCCGGCTCGGTGTCGCCCCTACCATCTCGCCGGACGCTCGCTGCGTTGAGCCCAATCCGGCTTCGATCCCGTCGCCGGACGTTCGCCTTCGCCCTCCAGGCTCCGGCTCACTCGGATTTGCCTGCGCTGCGCCATCCATGGCTCCGCTGGTCAAATACGCCGGCTTCCGGGACACGGGGAGCCCGAAGCCTCCTCAACTGGAAACGGGAGGCGGCGGAGACGGTCGGTGCGATGCGGAAGAGCCGACGGGCAGATACGCGGCTTACACCGAGCGCACCATCACAGTTGAGAAGGGACTAGCGATCGCCCTCGGCGATGGAGCAGCGTACCGCCGGCTCCGACGCCGGAGGTTGGCGAGTTGACGTGCGTTGCGAAAAGCCGG
>RFPF01000070.1 GCA_009926295.1 Planctomycetia bacterium | reverse complement strand
GTCGACATCCCGCAGAAGGCCTTCATGGCGGTGCTCGACACGGGCACTGAGCGCTCGTAGGTGGGGCCGGGCGGACGTTCGCAGAGTCTGGACGGGGCACGGTAGATTGGCTCTGTGGCCAAAGGAGGCATACCATGGCCCTGACTCGGACACACCGACCGGAATAACTTTCTTTATCCGACGAGGCGCGCGATGGCGAAGGCTGAGAAGAAGACCACCCGGAAGGCGACACGCAAGACCCTGTCTCAGCAGAAGCGGACGGCCACAGCCGTGGCGTCGGCGATCGCGAAGGCGCGGAAGGCCGCGGGCAAACGCGGAGGAGACGACGCCGATATCCACGTGCACGTCGGCGACATCGTGATGATGGGGTTCGACGAGGCGGTCGATGCCGAGGAGTGGGGCGCGCGGGAAACCACTCACGAGGCCGGCGGCCGGAAGGCCCGTGGCGGTCGGGCAGCCCGCGCCGCCGACGCGCAGGACGAGAAGAATCGCAAGGTGCACCGCACGATCACGCTCAAGAAGGGCGCGATGAAACTCCAGGCCGTGGAGAGGTCGCAGCCCGTGAAAAAGAAGAAGGCCGCGAAGAAGGCCGTGAAAAAGAAGGCCCGCCGCCGCTAGACCGCGGCGGCGGCATGCTCAAAACTGTCGGATCGCATCACAGCCGAGCACCCACTGGCCGTAGGCATTGCCCGAGACGAGGCCATCCGGCCGCGTCGTGATCGGGCCGAAGGGAAGGGCGCCGCTGCCATACGCGTCTGGTGAGTACCAGTCGTACCGCACCTCGGGCCGCACGATCCAGTTCGCCGACGGCATCCAGTTCAGCCCCAGCGTCACCTCCCAGAAGTTGCCGGCGAGGCCGTCGACGTACGGCGTGCTGTTGGTGGCGGCGTTGCGGGCCGGGTAGACGATCCGGGAGCCGTTGTTGTCGCGAAACCACTCGAACCGCGTGCCGGCGGAGAGCGTGTCGGTGATTCCACGGTAGAGATATTGGCAGATGCCATACCACTGCGCGAGGCCGGGAGGCTGCCCCTGGTTTTCAAAACCGGTGTCGGCGTTGAACTGCCACGCGGAGGAGCCCTCGACGACGTAGGTGAGCCGGTCGGCCACCTCGTTCACCCAGTACGCCGTGATCATCGAGCGGTTGCCGACGAGCACCTGGCCCGGCGCGACGGTCGGATCGACGACGGGCGTGTATTCATTGCCGCTCGTGACCGCGATCGCCAGGAGATCCCGGCCGTCCTCCGACGCGAACGTGAAGCTGCCGAGGTAGGCGAGATTGCTCTTCGCCCCCGGATAGCCGCGGTTGGTGACCGGCGGCATGCCGTCGGAGAAGTTGTCCCAGCCGTTGGTCACCCCGCTCGACAGCCGCACCCCGTCCTGCGGCTCCCAGGTGCCGAGCACGCCCGTGTGCGTGTTGGGTGTTCCGAAGAAGAAGGCGTAGGAGTGCGAGTAGAAGAAGTTGCCCACCGCAGGCACCACGTCGTAGCCGAGCGGCGTGTAGAAGTGGCCGATCAAAACCGAGAGATCGCCGCGGCCGATCTCGGCGAAGAGCTGCGGCATGACGAGGCTGTAGTAGCGGCCCGAACCCCAGCGAGGCACGCCGGCATTATCCACCTGGTCGTAAGGATAGGCGTCGAGACCGCGGGCGGTGGTCGTGAAGCCGTCGGTGCCGTAGAGCAGATCCACCCGCGCCCCCCAGTCCCACCCGCCATCCGCCGTGTCGAGCGTCCGCTCGCCGATCAGGTAAAGCTGGTTCATCATCCCCTGCCAGTTGCGGTCCTGCGGTCCAACGGGGCCGTTGAACGGAGTGCCGAGCGTGTTGCCGCCGATGCCGCAATCGATCCAGCCGTACAACGACGGGCGGTGGGTCGCCTGCCACTCCGGAAAAAAGATTCGTTCCGGCGGCGTGATCGGCTGCTGCGGGTCGCGGGCCCGCAGTTCGTAGACCTCCTCGGGAGCCGAGTAGTCGATAGTGCCGGCCGCGGCGTCGGACGCGCCGACGGCGATCAGGGTGAAGGCGAGCGCGAACGCACGCCCGGGCTGGAGCTGACGCGGAACCACGGAACGATCGCCCTCGGGACAGCCATGACGACCGCCGTCACGATCCTTCCTATCGGTACGACCGCTCCCGCCAGACCATCCGGGCCGACGCAGGCGTCAGGGCTTGCCCAGACTCACGGCCGATCGGCCTGTTGGTATCCGGACCCAGGATTTCCGGACAACTCGACCTCCTCGTGCCTACCCGCCGCGGTCGGAAAGGGTTTCGTCCGCAGTTCGCGTTGGTGTAGAAATCAATCCCTGACCGAAATCCTCTCCCCCGAAAGGAGCCCGTCGATGATTACGATGCGAACGTCATTCCTGTGTGTCGCGGCAACCCTGTCAGCGACGATCAGTCTGGCTGCGGATCCGTCGCCGATCGACGGCGGGTGGACGATTCAATCCGTCACCCGCGATGGGAAGGTGGACGATAACTACACCGGCGCCAGCCGGGTGAATGAAAATGGTCGCTACACGATGAAGGCGGCCGAAGGCAAGACACTGCAGACGACCGCGGGCACCTTCACCGTAGACGCTCAGAAGAAGACAGTCGACATGCATCCCGCCGACGGACGGTACAAGGGGCATACCTTGCACGGCATCTACGAATTGGAGGGCGAGACGCTTCGCGTGGCGTTTGCGGAGCCCGGCACCGACCGGCCAACCAAGTATGAAAGCCGGCAGGGAAACGGCGTGGTGGTGGCCGTCATGAAGAAGGCCCGGTAGGAGCATTGTGTCTCCGCCACGATGCAGGTGTTCTGAAGAACCATGTGCGGCGGACGCTCGACCGAGAGATCAACTCACGAGCCCGACGGCGTCGCTGAGGATCCAGAGCCCGAGCCCGATGAGGACGTACGGCAGGAGCACCGTCGCCAGCCGGCGCATCGTGGCGGCCACGAGCCGATGGCTGACGAGCGCGCGGCCAACCACGCACCATAGCCCGGTCATGACCGCGAAGATCGCGGCGTAGACCGGCACGATCCCGAGATCCTGCGCGAACACAGGAATGTAGACGCCGAGGTTGTCGCCGCCGTTGGCGGCCGTGATGGCCGCCACGGAGAGCGCCTGGGGAACGAACGAGCCGGCAGGAGTATCGGGGGCGGCATCGCCCGGTTCTTTTCCCTCGGCGGCCGGCATTTGGGCCGGGGCCCGCCAGGCCGACCAGAGCCGGTGCAGGCCGAGGCCCAAGGGGGCGAGGCCCAGAAGCGCGATCCATTCGTGCGGCACCGTCAGCGCGCAGGCCGCCGCCGCGGCGCTGGCCGCCACGATCGCGGCGATGCCGACGCACTTGCCGATGATGACGCTGCCGGGAGCGAGCCGCGGGTCGGCGAAGAACGCCATGGTCAGGAAGATGTCGTCGATGTTCGTCGAGGCGAAGAGCATGATCCCGACGAAGACGGTCTCGAGCATGGCGGCGGCTGGCGGCGGTGGGATCGTCACTGCCCCATGATGGCCACGGCTCGTTCGAGCGTGCCTGTGCCGATGCGCATCGGTCCTGTCATCGGTCCCTCGAGGTCGAGCACCAGAAAGAAGGCGCTGGCGACCATGATGGCGCCCAGGAACGTGGCGAACACGATGGCGGTGTTCTTGTCGGCGAACAAGCCGAAGATGAAGAACTCGAGCCCCAGCCAGGCCAGCAGAACCAGCAGAAACACGTTCGGCGTCGAGGCCGCCCGCTCCGTCTTCAGAACCCAGCGATCATGGAGGATGCCGAGCGCCAGTTCGACGGCCCGTGCCTGCTCGTTTGCCTGCACGTCGGAGGCCGGCTTGAGCTTCTGGATCTGCTCGACGAAGCCCTCGAGTTCCTCGGCCCGCTTGACCGTCCCGAGGTCGGAGTTGGCATCGCCGGCGGGCGACTTGACGCGGGCGATCCATTCCTCCGCGAATTGCTTCAGCTGATCGCGAAGCTTTGTTCCGTCGTCGCCGAAGTCGGCCAGCACCCGGTCGATCGACACCAGGCGGACAGCCGTGTCGGCGACGATCTTGGATGCGTTGTCGAACGCGTTCTTGGCGTCAGCGGTCACGAATCCGAGGACGACGGCCGTCATCATCGACAGCATGCCGAGCACCGTCCGGACGTTCCCCTCAGTGGCGTCGTCGGTGAACTTCGGCGGCAGCAGTCCCTGGAGTCGGAACCCGGCCAGGGCCGAGAGGAAGATGGCCATGAACACGAAGGCGGCGAACGTCAAAGCCGACATGGCTTGGCTCCCGAGACCGCCCAGAGTGTATCCCCAACCTTCCCAGCCCACCACCGTATGCGGAGGCTAGGAAGACTGCGGAGGGCGGGGCCACCGGCCGTGGCCAGGCCACCTTGCGACACCAGTCGCAGGGCCATTATTCACCCTCCGCAATCGGTCGGTCCCCGCCTTCCTATGACTGCCCCATGCTCTGGCACAGGTGCGCTTCGTCGTGCTTCGGCGTCCGCCTGATGCTGGCGGCGATCACCTGTGCCGCCACCGCAGGCTGCATGGGCTCCTGGGCGCTGCGGGGCACGCGGATCACCTACAACCAGAGTCTCAGCCACACCGCCTCCCAGGAAATCCTCCTCAACATCGTGCGGATGCGGTACGGCGAGACGCCCACGTTTCTCGATCTGCCGAGCATCATCAGCCAGACCGAGGCGGGCATCAACGGCACCGGAGGGCAGGCACAGGCCCTGCAGGGCGCCGTCGACGGCGTGTTCTCGCTGCGCGACACCCCGACGCTCTCATACCAGCCGCGCAGCGGCGACAATCTGGCCGCATCGATGCTCAGGGCGATGCCGGCCAACGCGATCATGGACGTCTCCCCGGGCAACGACACGCGCATTTTCCTGATGGCGTTCGTGGACAGCATCAACGGCGTGCGCAACTCGCCCACCGCGACGTCACCGGCCAGCCGCGTCCTCGAGCCGAACGACGAGTTCCGCTACGGGGTCGATCTGTTCACCGGGCTGCAAAACCGCGGGGCCGTGAAGATGCGGGTCGCGACGCTCGACGAAAAGCCCCAGGGCTCGCCGCTCCCGGCGAAGGATGTGCTCTCCATGGACATGTTCACGGCGACCGACAACGGCTACGTGTTCCAGGTGTCCGGCGACGATGCGGTGCTGCTCAAGCGGTCGCGGTTCGTGGCACTCACGATCAAGCCCGAGGAAAACGATGCCGCCGACATCCACGAACTGAAACGCATCTTCCGGCTCCTTCCCGAGCCATCCATCTATCGGGTCAAGGCACAGGAAGACGACGAGATCGACCTCGATGCGTCACAGGCCGGCATGCCGCTGACAACCGTGCCGGCCGTCGGCGACGCGGCCCCAGACGTCACGAACGCGGAGGGGATCGAACTGCTGCCCTCGCCGCCCCGCGCCGAGCCCATGCTCGTGGCGGCTGATTCCGGCCCGGAACTGGATGACGATGTCTCGATCAACCTGCGTTCCGGCTATCAAACGCTGGCGTTTCTCTCGAAGGGCGTGGACGTGCCGGACGCCCACATGCGCCGTGGCGCCGTGATCTGCTACCGGGGCCTGGACGGCCGGCCCTTCGACGCCCGCCAGCTCACGAATGGCCTGTTCCATGTCTGTGTTCAGAAGCACCGGCCGCTCCGCAGCGATCTCGCGGTGCACTACCGGGGCTACTGGTTCTACATCCCGGAGGACGACGTGCAGTCGCGGGCGACGCTCAACTTCGTCAAGCTCGTGATCGACGTTCGCTCTCAGGCGAGTGTGTCGCCGGTCCTCACGCTGCCGATCAGCGGAGGGCGATGATGCACGCTCCCGGCGCGATCACTGGCGGTCCGCGGCGCAGCATCGGTCTCGCCGCACTCGCGACGGTGGCGTGCGCCGTCGCCGGAGGCTGCATGGGGTCCTGGGCGATGCGGGGCACGCGGCTGCAATACAACGAGAGTTTCTCGCACACCTCCTCGCAGGAGATGCTCCTCAACATCGTGCGCATGCGGTATGGCGAAGTCCCCACCTTCCTCGACCTGCCGATCATCAATAGTGTGACGGAAGCGCGGATGAACGGCACCGGGGCCCAGCCGGCAGATTCGCCGCTCCAGGGCATCTTCGGCGGCAATTTCGGCCTCCGCGACGAGCCCACGCTCTCCTACCAGCCCCGCAGCGGCGACAACCTCGCCGAATCGATGGTTCAGGCGTTCCCGGCCGAGCTCCTCCTCGACGTGTCTCCCGGCAACGATCGGCGCACGTTCCTGCTGGCGTTCGTGGACAGCATCAACGGCGTCCGCAACTCGCCCACCGCCACGTCGCCGGCGAGCCGCATCCTCGAGCCCAACGACGAGTTCCGCCACGCCGTGGACCTGTTCACGGGCCTCGAGAACCGCGGCGCCTTCAAAGTGCGGGTCGCCAAGCACCACACCGAGTCGCACGGGGCCGTTCCGGTGAGCGCGGTGCTGGGGCAGGACATGGTGCTCGCCGCCAAGGAGGGCTACGTCTACGAGAAGGCCGACGACCAGGTGACGCTGGTGAAGCGCGGCAAACTGATGGCGATGGCCATCAATCCCGAGGAGACCGAGGCGGCCGACGTCCAGGAACTGGAGCGGGTCCTCGGGCTCGAGATCGGGCGGTCGGCCTACACCTTCAAATCACGCGAGGACGCCGAGATCGACATGAACATGGGCTCCGCCGTCGGGCTCGCGCAGGACGTGACCGACACGATGGCCATGAACGTCCGGTCCGGCTACCAGGTGCTGGCGTTTCTCTCGAAGGGCGTGGACGTGCCGGACGCGCACGTGCGGCGGTGCTCGGTGCAACTCTTCCAGGGGCCCGACGGCCGGCCGTTCGACGGTCGGCAGCTCACACGCGGCCTGTTCCATGTCTGCGTGCAAAAGCATCGGCCTCTGCGTAGCGACCTGGCCGTCCACTACCGGGGCCACTGGTTCTACATCCCCGAGGACGACGTGCAGTCGCGGGCGACGCTCAACCTGCTCAAGCTCGCGATCGACCTGCAGTCGGAAGCGGGGCAGACGGGGCCGGTCCTCACGCTGCCGCTCAACTGACACAAGGGCGAGCCACGCCAGGCCCGGGCCGCCATGAACCGTCATTCCGCCGAAACGTCCGCAGCGATCCACACCGCCGTCATCGACGCCGGCAGCAGCGGCACGAGGCTGTTTCTCTACCGCGTTGAGCCGGGGCCATTCGCCTACGTGGAAAAACTCCTCGAGAAGGAGTTCTCGACGATGGCCTCCGGGGCCAGGGAAGACGGCATCAACAACTTTGTCCGGCCCGACGATCCCGCCGCGGAGGCAACGGTCGTTCCCGAGGTCATCGATCCGTTGCTGGCCCACGCCAAGGCGTTTCTTGCGCCGCTCGGCATCGAGCCACGAGCCGTCGAGGTGAACCTGCTCGCCACCGCGGGCATGCGATACGCGGAAGGGCTGCACGGCAAAGAGGCCGTAGACCGTCTCTACGGCACGATTCGCGCTGGCATCGCGGCGCACGGGTTCGCCGTCGGCGAGACGCGGACGACCTGCGGCAACGAAGAGGAGGGCGTCTGGACGTGGATCAACCTCAACGACATCGTGCGGCACACATTCGACACCGCGAACAACCCGCTCGGGATCATCGAGATCGGCGGGTCGTCGATGCAGATCAGTTTCCCGACCGATGAGCCGCCCGACGCCGCCCGTCACATCCATCCGGTGTCGCTCAACGGCCGCACGTTCGCGGTGTACTGCCGAAGCTTCATCGGGCTGGGTCAGGATGACACCCGCAAGGAGATGCGGAGGCGGCTCGGGCCGCAGGGCTCGGCCGTCTGCTTTCCCACCGGCTTCAGCGGTGCCCTCGACCATGGCGACGTCGTCGATGGCGTCGGCGAGTATCGCCTCGCCGCCCAAGGGACCTTTGACTTCGATGCCTGCTCGCACACCTACGAGGCGATCGTGAGGAGCAGGCTCGCGGAGACCGGCCCGCCGGACCTCTCGCACAGCCTCGGTGACTTCGTCGGCATCGACGCCGTGTTCCACGCCACGCGGCACTGGGGCATCGAGGAAAACCCGGAGCAGCTGCGGGCCGCCATCGAGGCGCACTGCCACGATGTCAGGAACTTTCCCGGGATCGAGACGGGGGAATACATCCAGCCCCAGGCGGCCAATGCCACCTATGTGCAGACGCTGCTCTTCGGGCGCGACGGCTTGTTTCGATCCACGACGCACAGGCTGCTGCGAGCCCTCCCCTCCCGGGACGACACGGGAACGCTGCTCACGTGGACCCGCGGATACGTGCTCTGCAAGTACAGTGGGTAGAAGTGGAGAGGCCGCGACCGGCGGTGCGTATGCCGTGGAAGGCTACTCCGACGCCCGGACGAAACCGTCGAACCAGGGTTTGAGGTCGAGGGTCGCCTGGACGAACGACGCCCTGTGGTCGGCCCGCTCACCCGCCGACAAGAACTCTACGCTCGTGCCCCCGAGCAGCCGGTTGAAGTCGTACGCCATCCGCGAGACCTCCGCCGGAATCGCCTCGTCGGCGGCGCCGGCGTAGGTCCGCAGCGGCGTCTTGATCCGCCAGCGGTAGGCGCCGGTCAGCTCGAGCGTGTCCCAAAATCGGCCACGGCCCGACGCAGCCGTGGCGACGAATTCCGGCTGCAGCATGTCGGGCGCAGAGCCCGGCAGGCCGGCATTGAACGAAGGCCAATCGAGGTCGCCCGCGTAAAACTTCCGCGAGGCGGCCAGGTGCTCCGGCCTGATCGCCGACGTGGCAAACCCGGGCATCCGGCCATATTCCTCGTAGGCCCAGATGATGTTGTTGATGCAGCCCTTGACCCAGGCGGCGTCCTGCGGCCGGGGATTGGCGAGCGGTCTGCGGAAGGCGGCGGCCGGATCGACCGGCGCGCTCACCGTGCCGGCCGCCGTCACCGGAACCTCCAGGGCCTCGAGCCGGCGCAGAAACTGCATCGTGGACCAGCCGCCCTGCGACCAGCCGTAGAGAAAGGTCTGCGGCGTCTTCTGGCCGAGGGCCGCGAGGACTTCGCCGGAGGCGCGGAGGTGATCGAGCATCGCCTGGACCGTCCCCTGGGGCACGATGAAGCTGTTGGGGGCACGCCTGCCGGCTGGTCCGACCCGCGAATCGCCGAGGCCGAAGTAGTCGGCCCCGATGACGACGTAGCCCTGCGCGGCGAAGGCCGCGAGCGCGAGCTGCGTCTCGAACGAGTTGTCGGGCCGCGACGGCACCTGGTCGAGCCCGAATACCGTGCCGTGCTGGTAGCTGAGGAGCGGATGCGACGTGCGGCCGTCGTCGGGGATCGCCAGCAGGCCACCGCTCACGGTGGGTTCGTTCTCCCACTCCGGGATCACGGAGTCGAACTGCACCTCGTAGAGCGTGACCGCGTATCGTGGCGGCGGGAACGGGCCCTTGAACTCCCCCCGCTTCATCGTCGAACCGGCCAGGAAGGAGTCGAGGCCCTTCTCGAGGATCGCGGTCAGCCGGGCCTGGTCGTAGAGGCCTGGTCGTAGACGCCGATTTTCCGGTAACGGACGCTCGATTTGACGGGCGTGAAGGCCTCGTCAGCGCGGCCGGCACGGGCGCCGGCCCAGGCGGCCGACAGGAGCATCGCGGCGGTGAGCAGGCAGCGTGTGAAAACGACCATGATCCGGCCCTCGCGACACGGTTGATTCCCGATGGAAGGCGCAGAGAATAGCAAACCGCCATGGCACCCAAGAAACGCAAGCCCCCCATGAGCCGCCGGCCCGTCGAGGTGATCGCCGGCCCGATCTCCCGCGACCGCTCGCTCGGCAAAGCGACGACGTGGGTCATCGCTGGCGAAGTGCATGTCCGGCGCGGCGTCACGCTGAAGATCGCCGACGGGGCGACGCTCCTGATCGCCAACGGCGTCGTGCCGAAGAGCCGCCTCCGCCGCGCGGCCTTGATCTTCGACCCCGGCTCCGCGCTCGTCGCCGGCCGTGTCACGGTGTGTGCCTGCAACGCCGAACTCCGTCCGGTCAAGGCGGCCGACAATGGCGGCCTCTGGTTTCTCGGTACATTTGCCTCCGGAAGCAAGGACGGCATCGCGGTGAAGAAGAGCCGCGGCGGAGCGCCGTCTACGTTTCGGGCACGATCGATCACGGCCTCCCATCTGGGCCGACGCGACACCTATCGTAGCGCCAAGACCGGCAAGGAACTCGATATCGGCGACGACATCGACGGCATCTCGCTTATCGGCGTGGGCCCGGACGAGTGGCGGATTCGCGAGGTGCGGAGCCTCTATTCCGCCGATGACGGGTTCGACCTCACCAACTCGCGGCTCGAGGTGCGGCACCCCGCCGAAGACGGCCTCAACGTATCGAGCAGCAGGATCGAGATCCGGCGGAGCCTCGTGCTCGACGTGCCAAAATCCCGCGACTCCGACCGCGACCTCTTCGATCTCGAGACCGACGACGGCGCGTCGTATGTGGAACTGCCGAAGGGCTGCTGGGTGCGGGTGCGGGGCGTGTTCGGCGACGAGGTCGCACTCTCCTCCTCCGACATGCCGCGGCCGAACACGAGCGCCGACAACGAGCGCCGCTACACCTATTCGGGCCGGCTGGCGGCGGACGCTGTCATCCACTCGCTTTCTGCCGATTGAAGGCACGGCTTCACGAGTGGTGATTCGGGCGGGCAGGCGATATGTTCGGGTGTGTCGGCTCTGGCGGGCCGTTGTCCCCTGGCCCTTGGAGGCTTTCCCATGCTGCGTCCGTCCGTTCTTGCCGCGGTTCGGGCGGTCGTTGGCGGCACCCTCGTGTTCGCGTCGCTTTGCTTCCACGCCGACGCCTGCACCCGCGCCGTCTACCTCGGCCCGGAGGGCCAGGTCGTCACCGGCCGGTCGATGGACTGGCAGGAGGACATGCATACGAACCTCTGGATCTTCCCCCGGGGCATGGCCCGTGACGGCGGGCTCGACCAGGGAGCCCTCACGTGGACGAGCCTCTACGGCAGCGTCGTGGCGAGCGTCTACGAAGGCGCGAGCGCCGACGGCATGAACGAGAAGGGCCTCGTCGCCAACATCCTCTACCTCGCGGAGTCGGAGTATCCGCCAGCGAGCGACCCACGGCCGGCCGTCACGGTCTGTGCCTGGACGCAGTACGTACTCGACCGGTTCGCGACGGTGAAGGAAGCGGTCGCGGAACTCGGCAAGGAGACCTTTCGTGTGGTCCCCATCACCACTCCCAACGGCCGCCCGGGAATGGTGCACCTGGCAATCTCCGACCCGTCGGGCGACTCGGCCATCCTCGAGTACGTGGCCGGAAAGCTCCGGATCCATCACGGGCGGGAGTACCAGGTGATGACCAATTCCCCGCTCTTCGACCAGCAGCTGGCCTTGAACCGCTACTGGGAGGAGATCGGCGGCACGGTGATGCTGCCTGGCACGAACCGGGCGGCGGACCGCTTTGCACGCGCCAGCTTCTACATCAATGCCTGCCGGCAGTCGGCCGATCCCCGGGAGGCCGTGGCCGATGTGTTCAGCGTGATGCGCAACGTCGGCGTGCCGCGCGGCATCACGACGCCCGACAAGCCCAACATCTCCTCGACGATCTGGCGCACCGTCGCCGACCAGAAGCAGCGGATCTACTTCTACGAGAGCACGTTCTCGCCGAGCGTGGTGTGGGTGAAGTTCGCCGATCTCGACTTCGGGCCCACCGCGGGCGTGCGCAAGCTCCAACTCGACGGCGAGCCCGATCGCGCCGGCAACCAGACCGCCGAGTTCCGGCCGGCGGAGCCGTTTCGGTTTCTCCGCGAAAAGCCCTGATCTATTCGCTGCGATCGGCCGCGGGCATGAGGGTGGTGACCATGATCGCCGCCACGAGTGTGAGCACCGCGCTCGTGCCGAACGCCCAAGCCGGGCCGGCCGGGCCCTGCTGCCAGAGCCAGCCGGCCAGGAGCCCGGCCGGCAGCGCCATGCCGCGCAGCGCGGGGGCGTCGAGGGGATCTCTCGACGGATCCACCATGGCGAGGTCCGGGTCGCTGATCGGGCTCTCGAGCTCCCAGTCGGTCTCCCAGAGGGCGCGCAGGGCCCAGTAGCGGCTCGCATAGAGGTCGAACGCGCTCTCGCGGTCGCTTGCCTTGGCGGCCATCTCGGTCTTCTTCTCGCCGGTCCGCAGGTGGTCGTCGTTGGTGACGATGTCGCTTCCGAAGAGGATGCGGCCGCGCCAGCGAGCGAAGAACGCGCGGACCCGCGGGGCAGGGTGACGGCTCACCTCGCGGACGATCCACTTGGTGGCGCTTGCGTCGAGGTGCAGGTTCGGGTGCGCGGCGAGCAGGCCGTCCAGGAACCCGAGGTCCTCCGGCGATCCGCCCATGTGCGCGACGATCCAGGGCACGGGGTACCGCACCAGGAGGCGCTCGAGCGGCTCGTAGTGGTCGCGCTTGCTGCCGTAGCGGGTGCGGTCGGCGTACTTGGTGGCGAACCAGGTGTCGGGGTCCGCCACGTGCGCCATGAACGCCATGCCGAGCGACGCGGCCTCGTCCATCGCCGCCAGGCGGTGCGGCGCGTCGAGCGCGAGGAGCCGCGGATCGCCGGCCTCGGCGCCGAAGTCGATGCCGCGCGGGGCAGCCCAGAACTTGCAGACGGCGGCGCCCTCGCGGCGGAACTCCTTGATGCGCTCCAGGAACTGCCGGCCGTGCGCGTGGATCCGGTCGGGGCTCGCGAAGTCGGGCACGGCGATGAAGCGCACGCGGTCGCCCAGCACCGACCGCACCGCGGGGATCTCCTCCAGCCGGGTCATCGAGTGGATCTCGGCGATGCCGTAGGCGTCCATCGCCTCGCGGAGGA
>RFPF01000069.1 GCA_009926295.1 Planctomycetia bacterium | reverse complement strand
CTCGCCGATCAGCCCGGCATCACGTTTGAATTCTGCCGCGAGGCCGATGCCGCCCTCGATGCTGCGACCGCCTTTCGCCCCACGGTGATCCTCCAGGACCTCGTCATGCCGGGGATCGACGGCCTCGACATGGTGCGCCGGTTCCGTGCCGTGACCGCGACGGCCCAGGTGCCGGTCATCGTGCTGTCGGCGAAAGAAGAGGCCGTCGTAAAGGCCCAGTTGCTCGGGGCCGGCGCCAACGACTACCTCGTAAAGCTCCCTGACGAGGTGGAACTGATCGCCCGCATCCGCGTCCACTCCGATGCCTACCGCCGGCTGCTGGAGCGGAACGCGGCCTTCGAGGCCCTGGAGCGGTCGCTCGCCGACCTCAAGTGCGAGCAGGAGAAATCGGAACGGCTCCTGCTCAACATCCTGCCCGAGAAGATCGCCGAGCGGCTCAAGAACGGCGAGGCCTCGATCGCCGAGAGCTTTTCCGCCGTGACCGTGCTGTTCGCCGATCTGGCGGGGTTCACGCAGTTTTCGCAGCAGGTCGACGCCCGGCACCTCGTTGCGCTCCTCGACGAAATCTTCTCGGCATTCGACCAACTCGCCCGCCTTCATGGCGTGGAGAAGATCAAGACGATCGGGGACGCCTACATGGCCGTGGCCGGACTTCCGATGCCGCGGCCCGACCACGCCGCGGCCGTGGCCGCGATGGCGCTGGGAATGCAGGGGGCGTTCCACGAGGTGATGCGGTCGCGCGGGCTCGCCATGGAACTTCGGATCGGCATCCATTCGGGCCCGGTCGCCGCGGGCGTGATCGGCCGGCACAAGTTCAGCTACGACCTCTGGGGCGACACGGTCAATCTCGCCAGCCGCATGGAGTCACACGGTGAGCCATCGCGAATCCACGTCTCAAAGGCCACCCGTGACCTGCTCGGAGACACCTTCCGCTTCGCCGACCGCGGCGAGATCAAGGTGAAGGGCACGGGCACGATGCCCACGTTTTTCCTCCTCGGCCGCGCGTGAGTGCGTAAGACGCGAGGGCTGCCTCTCGTGTGAACTGCCGGGCTGGAGGCCCGGCTATCGAGAGCCGGCGGAGGCCGGCCAAGCAACGATCGGCAGGATGCCGATGCGTTGCGTGAACGCAACCTGCCGGGCCGGATGCCCGGCCCTCGAGAGCCGGCGGAGGCCGGCCAAGCAACGATCGGCAGGATGCCGATGCGTTGCGTGAACCTAGTGCCAGCGGCGCAGCCAGCCGCGGTACGCCACCATGCCGAACGTCGACACGAGCATGATCCCCGCCGCCACGAGCGATCCGAAGCGGTAGTTCAACAGGGGCATGTTCCACGGCGAGGCCGTGTTGAAGTTCATGCCGTACCAGCCGGTGATGAACGTGAGCGGCATGAAGATCGTGGCGATCACGGTGAGCACCTTCATGACGTCGTTCATCCGGTTGCTCACGCTCGCGAGATAGATGTCGCGGAGATCGCTGCCGATTTCGCGGAAGCCCTCGGTGATGTCGAGCAGTTCCATCGTGTGGTCGTAGGTGTCGCGAAAGTGCTGGCGGGCATGGTCGCCCACGAACGCGGTCGACTCCCGGCCGAGGGCGTGGAGCACGTCGCGGGTGGGCCAGAGCGCCCGCCTGAGCGTCATGAGGTCGTTGCGGACGTCGTGGATCCGGCCGAGCAGGTCGCGCGAGGGATTCTCGATGGCGGCATCCTCGATCTCCTCGAGGCGGTCGCCGAAGCTCTCCAGCACGGGAAAGTATCCGTCGATGGCCGCGTCGAGCAGGATGGCGCAGAGGTGATCGGCCCCCTGGTGGCCCTGGCCGAGCCGGGTGCGGCCGTGGCGAATGCGTTCCCGGACGCCGATGAATCCGTCGGGCACGGTGCGGTCGTGGAAGGTGATCACGTAGCGGTCGCCGAGGAAGATCGCCATCGGATCGGTCACGATCGCCGTGCCGTCGAGACGGGCCATGCGCACCGCGATGAGCAGCTGATGCCCGAACACCTCGACCTTCGGCCGCTCGTCGGGCGTGATCGCATCTTCGAGGGCGAGGTCACCGATCTCGAAGATTCGGCCGATCGCCCGGATGGCCTCGAGATCCTCGAATCCGTCGACGTCGAGCCACACCACGGGCCACTTCTCGCGGGCCAGGGCCAGCTCGGCCGGATCGAGCACGGTCGACTCGTGGCACGTCGTGCCATCGCAGGCCGTGAGTCGGAGGATCGTCGGCTGGCCCGGCTCCTGCTGCCCCGATGGCGAAGCCGTCTCGTGCAGGGCCGGCAGGTGGCGACGGCGACGGTGCTTGCGTTTGGACATCTTCTGAACCCTGCCGGCTCCCGGGTATGGTAGCGGGATGCCGGGCGACCATCACCCATCACCGATCGGCGAGGCGCTCGGCTGGGCATCGCGGATCATCGCGATCGGCCTGGCGATGTTCCTGCCGGGGGTCGCCGGCGGCTGGCTGGACGAGCGGCTCGGCGTCCGGTTCCTCGGGCCGGCGGGGTTCGTGCTCGGGCTCGGCACGGCGATCCTGTGGCTCGCGAGGCTGGGCCGTCGCCGGGAAGGATCGGACCGCTGATGGCCACGCCCGCATCGTCGTGGACAGGTCTCGGACTCTCCGTGGGCGTCCTCGGGGTCGCCGCCATGATCTGCCGGGGCATCGGGCCCGACGAACCGCAGAGGACAGCGGCGATCGCGTTCGCGGCAGCGGTGTGCCTCGCGGGCACCGTAGGGGCATGGCTGGCGGCGTCGCGGCCCACGGACACGGCGATCGCACGCACGGTCGTGCCGCTTTCGGCCATGGCCATGAGGCTCGTGCCCGCCCTGGCGGCGTTGGCGTGGCTGCAGACGGCCGGGGCCGCGATGCGGGCTGCGGGCGGTGGGCGACTGCTCGTGATTTTCTATCTCGCCACCCTTGCCGTGGACGTCATCCGAACCATCATTGGGCGTGGAAATCCCGACCGCCGCCCCCGCGGCGACGGCGGGGTTTGACGGCGGCAGGGGCGATGCCACACACTCTCGGCCCCGCCGGAAATTTCGGGATCGCAAGTATCCTCGGCAGCCACAGCAGCCAGCCATGTCCGACCACAATCCGATCTATCACCTGAAGGACGCCTACTACTTCGAGGTGCCGAAGCCGCTCTGGCGTCAGGAATGGAAGACGCTCGACGACGTGCCGGCCTTTCTCAAGGCGCCCTTCGAGCACGACCCGGCGGCCATGCCGAGCGTCGCGCAGTTCAACGCGGCGATGGACGGCAAGATCCTGATCCCGCAGCCGTTCGGCACGCTCGACAGCCTCTACGCGCGGAAGTCCGGCTTCTGCATCTCGAAGTACATGCTCCTCGAACTCCTGATCGCGGCCTTGCTCCTGCTGCTCTTCGGTCGCCTCGCGAAACGGCTGCAGTCGGGCGAGCCGGCGAAGGGGGCGTTCGCCAACCTGTTCGAGGCCATGATCCTGTTCGTGCGGGACCAAATCGCCCGTCCGGCGATCGACAGCCACGACCATCACGACCACGGCCCCGACGATCAGTCACACGGCGACCACCGTCACGACGGCCACGAGTCGCACGGCACGCCCGCGCTCGCCGGCGCCGGTGGTCCGGCCGTCGAGGTGCATCGCGAGCAGCACGACGGCGACCGATTCGTGCCGCTCCTGCTCACGCTGTTCTTCTTCGTGCTGGCCTGCAACCTGATGGGGATGGTGCCCTGGGCAGGCTCCCCGACCGCGGCCTTCGCCGTGACGGCCGCGCTGGCCGCGGTGACGCTGCTCACGGTCTTCGCGGGCGGCATGCGGAAGTTCGGTGTGATCGGATTCTTCACCAACCAGGTTCCGTCGATGGATCTGCCGCTGCCGTTGGCGATCGTGATCAAGCCGCTGATTTTCGGGATCGAGATGCTCGGGCTGGGTATCAAACACGCGATCCTCGCGGTGCGGTTGCTCGCGAACATGGTGGCCGGGCACCTCGTGCTCCTCGGCATCATGGGGCTGATTTCGGCGGCGGCGGCGTACTCCATGGGCATGTGGGCGACGGTCACCGGGATCAGCGTGGTGAGTTGCACGCTGTTCAGCATTCTCGAACTGTTCGTGGCGTTCCTCCAGGCCTACATTTTCACGTTCCTTTCAGCACTCTTCATTGGCGCAGCGGTACACCAACATTAGGCTTGCCGCCGCGTTCACCGTCCTCGTTCCAATTTTCCAATTCCCCGGACTCCCGTTCGGTCCCTCGTTTCGCAAGGAGCCAGATTGATGATCCGTTCGCTGTTCTCGACCCGCATCCTTCTCACCGTCGCCGCCGTGGCAGTGACGTTCATCTGTGCCGACGTCGCCAGCGCCCAGGAAGCGACCGGCCGCACGCTCATCGACCTCTCGGCGGCGTTCGGCGTGGGCCTCGTCGTCATCGGTGCCGCGCTCGGCATCAGCCGCCTCGCGGCGGCAGCCTACGAGGGGATGTCGCGGCAGCCCGAAGTCGCCGGCAGCATCCAGACGGCGATGATCATCGCGGCCGCCCTCATCGAGGGCTTCACGTTCTACGCCCTGTTCATCTGCTCGACGAAGTGATCTCCGCCCGGGCGCCCGCCTCGGGTGCCCGACGGATCGCGGCCGGCGGACGGGGAGCGAGGTCGATCCTCCCCCCGTGCGCCGACCGCCGCCCACCCCCATGATGCACCGGAGCTTCGCCGTGATCCCGTCTCCCCAGTCTTCGATCCGCCTCGCGTTCGTTTTGCTGGCCTTGGCCATGACGACCGGCCTCGTGCCCCCTCCGGCCGCAGACCTGGGCGTGACGCAGGCGGCTGCCAGCGATGACCACGGGCACGGCCCGGAAATCGGCCACAACCTGCCCGTCGGCACGAGCAGGGAGGCGTTCGAGAGCCCGGCGTGGTTTCAGACCGACCTCGCCGTGTGGTCGTTCGCCGTGTTCCTGGGGCTGCTCGCGCTGCTGACGAAGTTCGCCTGGAAGCCGATCATGCAGGGGCTCGAAAAGCGGGAGGAGGGGATCCTCCGCCAGATCGCCGAGACGAAGGCCGCCAACGACGAGGCCAAGCGGATGCTCGCGTCGTACGAACGGCGTCTCGCCGAGGCGGCCGACGAGGTGCGTGGGATGCTGGAGGAAGCCCGCCGCGATTCCGACGTCACCCGCCAGACGATCGTGGCCGAGGCACGCAAGGCGGCCGACGAGGAGAAGGCCCGAGCCAAGCACGAGATCCAGTTGGCGAAGGACGACGCCCTGTCGCAGATCGCCGAGAAGGCCGGCCACCTGGCCGTCGAGGTCGCCGGCAAGTTCCTCCGCGAGAAGCTCGGCAAGGAGGACCAGGCGAGGCTCGTGCGCGAGTCGATGGCCGGCCTCTCCGGCCGCCCGAGCGTGAACTGAGCCCGCGAGGCATTCTCCCGCAGCAGACGTCACCATGAACTCCTCCGCAAAAGCCGACTCGACGCACATCGACATCGCCATCGACCGGGTGGCGAAGATCTACGCGCAGGCCATCGTCGATGCCGCGGACGCCGCCGGCTGCCGACGCGAGGTGCTCGCGGAACTCGGCACGCTCGCCCGCGAGGTGCTGCCGAAAGTTCCGCACGCGGCCGAGGTGTTCGCGTCGCCGAAGGTCGCCCCCGAGGAGAAGAGCCGGATCATCGACCGTCTCGCCGCGGGTCGGATGCAGCCCACGACGACCAATTCCCTGCACGTGCTCGCCCGACACGGCCGGCTCGGCATTCTCGAGCAGGTCGTCGCCGCGGCTGAGAGGCTCGCCGACGACCGCGACGGGCGCAGCGAGGCGACGTTCACCACCGCCGTGCCGCTCGATGCAGCCGAGCAGCAGCGCATCGCGGCGGAGACGGAGAAAGCGCTTGCCGCCACGCTGACGCCGCGGTTCGTCGTCGATCCGTCGATCATCGGCGGCCTCGTCGTCCGCGTCGGCGACACCATCTACGACCAGTCGGTCGCCACGGGCCTCGCCCGGCTCGGCGGCCTTCTCCAAGCCCGCAACATCCACGCCATCCAGAACCGGGAGTACTCATGGCACAACTGACCGACGAAATCGCATCCGTCCTTCGCGAGGAGATCTCGCGCTTCCAGTCGGGCATCGACGTCCGCGAGGTGGGCCGCGTGCTGGAGGTGGGCGACGGCATCGCCCGGGTGTGGGGCCTGTCCGGCGTGATGTCGGGCGAGATGGTCGAGTTTCCGGGAGGCATCACCGGCCTTGCCTTCAACCTCGAGGAAAACTCCGTCGGCGTGATCATCCTTGGCGACTACCTCAAGGTCACCGAGGGCGACGAGGTGAAGAGCACCGGCCGTCTGCTCTCGGTGCCGGTGGGAGACGCGGTGATCGGCCGCGTGCTCGACCCGCTGGGCAACCCGCTCGACGGCAAGGGCCCCGTGGTCAGCGATCTGCGGCGTCCGGTCGAGACGCTCGCCCCCGGCGTGGCCGAGCGGTCGCCGGTCCGTGAGCCGATGCAGACCGGCATCAAGGCTGTGGACGCGATGACGCCGATCGGCCGCGGCCAGCGTGAACTGATCATCGGCGATCGCAAGACCGGCAAGACCGCGATCGGCATCGACGCGATCATCAATCAGAAGAACAGCGGCGTGAAGTGCTTCTACGTCGCCGTGGGCCAGAAGGACTCGTCGGTCGCCGTGGCGATCGACACGCTCCGCAAGTACGGCGCGATGGACTACACCACCGTGATCGTCGCCGGGGCGAGCGTTGCGGCTCCGCTGCAGTACATCGCCCCCTACTCGGGCACGGCGATGGCCGAGCACTTCATGTACAACGGCCAGCACGCGTTGATCGTGTACGACGACCTCTCGAAGCAGGCCACGGCCTACCGCCAACTGTCGCTGCTCATGCGCCGACCGCCGGGCCGCGAGGCCTACCCCGGCGACGTGTTCTACGCCCACAGCCGCCTGCTCGAAAGGTCGGCCAAGCTCTCGAAGGAGCTCGGCGGCGGCTCGCTCACGAGCCTGCCCATCATCGAGACGCTCGAGGGCGAGGTGTCGGCCTACATCCCGACCAACGTGATCTCGATCACCGACGGCCAGATCTACCTTCAGCCGGATCTTTTCTTCGCGGGCCAGCGACCCGCCATGAATGCGGGCATCTCGGTGTCGCGAGTGGGCGGTGCCGCCCAGACGAAGGCGATGAAAAAGGTGGCCGGCGGCCTGCGGCTCGATCTCGCGAGCTTCCGCGAGCTCGAGGCCTTCGCCCAGCTCGGCACCGACCTCGACGCGGCCACGCAGCAGAGGCTCGACCGCGGCTACCGCATGATCGAGCTGCTCAAGCAGGGCCAGTTCGCCCCGATGGAGGTGGTCGACCAGGTGCTGTCAATCTACGCCGGCACCCGCGGACACCTCGATGAGGTGAAGCGCGAGGAGGTGGCCGACTGGGAGAAGGGCTTCCTCACCTTCGTCCGGGACCAGATTCCGGAGCTGCGGAAGCGGATCGACGAGTCGAAGGAACTCGATGCGGAGAGCGAGCGGCAGCTGGAGGCGGCCATCGCCGAGTTCAAGCGGCAGCGGGCCGCCAAGTCGGACGGCCCCAAGCAGCTCGCCGGGGCACGCTGAGAGTCACACCCACATGGCAAAAGCCCGGGCCCTCGACCGCCGCCGCAAGTCGGTGAAGAACATCCGCAAGATCACGCGGACGATGGAACTCATCGCCACCGCGCGGTTCAAGAAGGCGATGGACCGGTCCGTCGCCGCCCGCGACTACACGCGGCAGCTCGCGAAGATTCTCGAGAACATCGGGGGCGTGGGGGCCGACGCGGCCCATCCGCTGCTCGAGAGCAGGCCGACGAAGAAGGCGGCGGTGCTCGTGCTGACGGGCAACCGTGGCCTGTGCGGCGGCTACAACTCCAACATCGTGCGACAGTCAGTGGCGCTCCTTGGCCAGTGGAGGAGCGAGCAGGTGCCGGCACGGGTGAGCGTGTCCGGGAAGCGTGGCATCTCGGCACTGCGTTTCCGTGGCGTGGACATCGCGGAGCGGTATTCGCAGTTCGAGGACAAGCCGGAGTTCGCGGCGGTGGCCCCGATCGGCCAGGCCTACCTCGACGCCTACACCTCGGGCGCGATCGACAGGCTCGACGTGGTGTACACGAAGTTCCATTCGATCGCGAAGCAGGAGGCCGTGACGGAGACGCTCCTGCCGCTCGCCCCTCCGCAGGCGGGCGGCGGCGCAGTGAAGGGGAAGCTCGCCTCCGACGAATACGACTTTTATCCCTCGGCAGAGAGCATCCTCGAGGAGATCCTTCCGGCGAGCTTCCTGTCGCGGCTCTTCAAGTGCTTCCTCGACGCGGCGGTGAGCGAGCAGGTGGCGCGGATGGTGGCCATGAAGGCCGCCACGGAGAACGCCGGCGGGCTGATCAAAAGCCTTTCGCGGCAGTACAACCGGGCCAGACAGAGCCAGATCACCGGTGAGATCATGGAGATCCTCGGAGGGGTCGAGGCATTGAAGAAGTAGCGAACGCATTCCTGATGGCGACGCCCTTCGGCGTCGATGCAACGGACCTTCGGCCGCTGATCGCCGGCACCCGGAATCACACGAAATCAGTCACGAATCAACGAACCCCTGACACACCCCATTCGCAGAGGCAGAGACGACAATGGCACACGGCAGCGTCACCCAGGTCATCGGCTCCACGTTCGACGTCGAGTTTCCGGAGAACTCGATCCCGGCGATCTACAACGCCGTGAGGATCGATTCCGCCAACAAGGGAGTCGATCTCCACCTCGTGGGCGAGGTGCAGCAGCACCTCGGCGGTGGCAAGGTGCGCTGCGTGGCCCTCGGCTCGACCGACGGCCTGACCCGGGGCGCGAGCGTTTCCGACACGGGCGCGCCGCTCTCGGTGCCCGTGGGCAAGGCGACGCTCGGCCGCGTTTTCAACCTCCTCGGCGATCCGATCGACGGCCGCGGGGCCGTGGAGACGCAGGAGCGCTGGCCGATCCACCGCGATCCACCGCCCGTGAAGGACCTGACCACGAAGACCGAACTCTTCGAGACCGGCATCAAGGTGATCGATCTGCTCACGCCGTTCGTCCGTGGCGGCAAGGCCGGCTTGTTCGGCGGTGCCGGCCTGGGCAAGACGGTGATCCTCACGGAGCTCATCGCCCGCATCGCGAGCGCCCACGGCGGCTACTCGGTGTTCGCCGGCGTAGGCGAGCGGACTCGTGAGGGCACCGATCTCTGGCTCGAGATGCAGGAGGCCAAGATCGGTGACACCGGCCGCAGCGTCATCGAGCAGACCTGCATGGTGTTCGGCCAGATGAACGAGCCGCCGGGAGCACGGCTCCGCGTCGCGCTCTCAGCCCTGACCATGGCGGAGTATTTCCGCGACACGACCGGCGCCGACACGCTGCTGTTCGTCGACAACATCTTCCGCTTTTCCCAGGCGGGCAGCGAGGTGAGCGCGCTCCTCGGCCGCATGCCGAGCGCCGTGGGCTACCAGCCGACGCTGGCCACGGAGATGGGCGCGCTCCAGGAGCGGATCACGAGCACGTCGAAGGGCGCGATCACGAGCGTGCAGGCGGTATACGTCCCGGCCGACGACCCGACCGACCCCGCCCCGGCCACGGCGTTCGGCAACCTCGACGCGTTCCTGTATCTCGAACGGTCGATCTCGGAGAAGGGCATCTACCCGGCTGTCGATCCGCTGGCGTCGTCGAGCCGCATCCTCGACCCGCAGTACGTGGGCGAGCGGCACTACCGCGTCGCCCGCCGCGTGCAGCGAACGCTCCAGCGGTACCGCGAGCTCCAGGACATCATCGCGATCCTCGGCGTCGACGAGCTCTCCGAGGAGGACAAGCTCGTCGTGCACCGGGCCCGCCGCATGGAGCGCTTCCTCTCCCAGCCGTTCCTCGTGGCCGAGGTGTTCACCGGCAAGCCGGGCGAGATCACGAGCCTCGATGACACGATCCGCTCCTTCGAGGAGATCGCCGACGGCAAGTGGGATCACCTGCCGGAGCAGGCCTTCATGTACGTCGGCCCGATCGAGCAGGCCGAGGAGCAGGCCAAGAAGATGGCGGCCAAGGCCTGACCGCCCCGCGACACCGAGTGAGCCCAAACGCCATGGCAGACCCGAAGCAGGCCGGCACCGTGCGGTGCGTGATCGTCACGCCCGAGCAGACGAGCCTCGACACCCAGGCCCGGTCTGTCTCGTTGCCGCTCTTCGACGGCCTGCGGGGCGTGGCCCACGGGCATTCGCCGTTCATCGGGCGCCTCGGAGCCGGCGAAGTGCGGATCGTGGGGGAGCAGGGGGGGCCGGCCGACGCCGTGCGGCGCCTGTTCGTCGAGGGCGGCTTCGTCGAGGTCGCCCACGACGAGGTGACCGTGATCACCCAGCGAGCGGTGCCCGCCGAAAAAGTCGATCTGGCGGCCGCCCGGGCGGAGTTCGACAAGGTTTCGTCCATGCGGGCCACAGGCGACGAGGAGATCGCCGCGAGGTTTCGGGCGCAGCAGGCGGCGCGGGCCCTTGTGCGGGCCGCGGAGCGGCGCGGATAATCGTGGCGTGGCAACGCTCCGGATCGTCTCGCTCGCCGTCCTCATCGCCGCCGGCCTCGTCATTCCGGCGGCTGCCGATGCCGTGACGGCGTTCGTCGGCGGGCGCGTGATCCCGATCGGCGGCCCCGAAATCCCCGTCGGCACGGTGGTCGTGCGGGGCGGCACCATCGCCGCCGTGGGGCCGGTCGACGCGACGCCCGTTCCGGTGGAGGCGGGCAGGATCGACGCGACCGGCCTCGTGATCATGCCCGGCCTCGTCGACACTCACAGCCACGTCGGAGGAGGGCAGGGGGGCGACGGCAGCGGCCCGGTGCAGCCCGACGTGCGGATCCTCGATTCCATCAACGTACACGACGCCGGGTTTCGAAAGTGCCTCGCCGGCGGCCTGACGACGCTCAACATCATGCCGGGCTCGGGCCACCTCGCCAGCGGACAGACGGCGTACGTGAAGCTCCGGCGGGCCGGCACGATCGACGATCTCCTCTACCGCGACGCCGCCGGCAGGCCGCTCGGCGGCCTGAAGATGGCCAACGGCACGAACTCCCAGAGGGATCCGCCTTTTCCAGGCACGCGCGGCAAGTCGGCCGCGATCGTGCGGCAGAAATTCGTGAAGGCGATCGCCTACCGGGACAAACTCGCGAGGGCCGCCGGCGACCATGAGAAGATGCCCGACCGCGACCTCGAACTCGAGGCGCTCGTCGACGCGCTGGAGAGGCGGACGGTCGTCCACCACCACTGTCACCGCGCCGACGACATCGTGACGGTGCTCCGCCTCCGCGAGGAGTTCGGCTTCGACGTCGTGCTCCACCACGTGAGCGAGGCGTGGAAGGTCGCGCCGGAGATCGCGCGATCGGGCGTGGGCTGCTCCGTGATCGTCCTCGACAGTCCCGGGGGCAAGATCGAGGCGGCCGACTTCTCGCTCGTCACCGGCGCCGTGCTGGAGGAGGCGGGCGTGCCATGCGCACTGCACACCGACGACCCCGTCACCGATTCGCGGCTCTTCCTGCGCACGGCGGCCCTCGCGGTGCGTGCCGGAATGTCGCGGGAGAAGGCGCTCGAATCGCTCACGATCGCCGGTGCGAGGATGCTGCGGCTCGACGCCCGCATCGGCTCACTCACCCCCGGCAAGGACGCCGATCTCGTCGTGCTGTCCGGCGACCCGCTGAGCGTCCACACGAGCGTGCTCGCGACCTACGTCGAGGGCCGGAAGGTCTTCGACCGCGACGACCCCGCAGACAGGCTCTTCGCCGTGGGCGGCTTCGGGGCCAGCCGCGACCAGAAAGCCGAATCGTGCTGCAACGGGCCGACGCGGGTGGGGGCGCTGCGATGAACCCGACCACGCCCCGCCTTTGGACGGTGCCGCTCCTCGCCGCGGCGGTGGCATACCCCGCGTTCGCGCACTCGGCTTCCGCAGTTCCGCTCGTCGTGCGAGGCGACGTGGTGCACACCATGGCCGGGCCGCCGCTCGCCGACGGGGTGGTCGTCGTGGAGGAGGGGAAAATCCGGGCGATCGGTCCGGCGGCGACGACGCCCGTGCCGGACGGGGCGAAGCTGCTCCGGGGTGCCGTGGTCACGCCGGGCCTGGTCGACGCCCACAGCGTCGTGGGCCTGAGCGGCTACCTCAACCAGCCCCAGGATCAGGATCAGCTGGACCCCGTCGATGCCGTGCAGCCGGAACTCAGGGCGATCGACGCCTACAACCCGCAGGAGCGGCTCGTCGAATGGCTGCGGGGTTTCGGCGTGACCACCATCCACACCGGCCACGCGCCGGGGGCCCTCGTCGCCGGACAGACGATGGTGGCCAAGCTGTCCGGCGACACCGTCGAGGCGGCAGTGATGCGTCCTGCCGCCATGGTGGCGGTGACGCTCGGTGACGCCGCTCGGACCCAGGGGCCCGATGCCGACAAGAAGTCGCCCGGCACCCGCAGCAAGGCGGTGGCGATGCTGCGCGGGGAGTTCGTGCGGACACGGGAGTATCTCCGCAAACGCGGCCACACCGACGAATCGAAACGTCCCGACACCGACCTGCGGCTCGAGGCCCTCGCCAGGGTACTCGCCCGCGAATGGCCGCTCCTGGTCACCGCCGACCGTTCCCACGACATCGCGTCCGCCCTGCGGCTCGCTGAGGAATTCGGCATCCGCGTCGTGCTCGACTCCGCCGCCGAGGCCTACCTCCTCGCCGACCGCATCCGTGCGGCCGGCGTGCCGGTGATCGTGCACCCCACGATGCGGCGGGCGGGTGGCGGCGGGGACACCGAGAACCTCAGCTTCGAGACCGCGGCCACGCTGCGGAAGGCCGGCATTCCGATCGCGCTCCAGAGCGGCTACGAGTCGTACGTTCCGAAGACGAGAGTCGTGCTCTTCGAGGCGGGCGTCGCCGCCGCCCATGGCCTCACCTTCGAGCAGGCGCTCGCAGCGATCACGATCGACGCCGCACGAATCGTCGGCGTGGCCGACCGCGTCGGCTCGCTCGAGATCGGCAAGGATGGCGACTTGGCGATCTACGACGGCGACCCGTTCGAGTACACGACCCACTGCACCGGCGTGGTGATCGACGGCGTCATCATGAGCACCGAGCCCCGGTAGGACAGGCTCCAGCCTGTCACCGCGTCGCGGCGAAACCCGGCTCGGGGTCGCCCCAACCATCTCGCCGGACGTTCACTGCGCCCTCCGGGCTTCGTTCACTCCTGCCGACTGCGCTGCGCCATCCATGGCT
>RFPF01000068.1 GCA_009926295.1 Planctomycetia bacterium | reverse complement strand
CATCGCCCGCGGGCGATGCGACCGCCAACGCGGTCAAACGCTTCGTCTTCATCACCAACGGGGACGACCCCTTCTGGGACGCCTGCAATGCCGGGCTCGTCGAGGGGGCCAAGCGGTCGGGTCTTTCGGACCGGGGCCTGCGGGTTGCGATGGAAAAGGGCAACGGCACCGCCCAGGGCCAGATCGAGAAACTCCGCCAGCTCGCCAGCCAGGGGGACGTCGCCGGGGTCGCGATCTCCGTCATCCAGGCGGAAAACGCCGCGATCGTGGAGGAGATGAGGAATCTCGCTGCGAAGGGAGTGAAGGTGATCACGGTGGACGGCGACGTGAATCGCGGCATGTTCCGCGATGCCCGCCGCTACTACATCGGCACCGACAACGTCGTGGGCGGCAGACTGCTGGGCGCCGCCGCGAAGGCGATCCTCGGGGCCCGCGGCAGGACGTCGGGCGGTTACGTGCAGTTCGCCGGCTTCACCGACAACGACAACGCACGGGCCCGGATGAACGGGTTCAAGGAGGCGGTCGGCGGGGCTTTCGGGGAGGCCGACCGCATGAGCGACGAGATGGACCTCGCCCGGGCCCGCGACAACGTCCGCACGGCGCTCGTCAACCATCCCGACCTCGTGGCGCTCGTCGGCATCTGGGCCTACAACGCCCCGGCGATCGCGGAAGTGGTCGAGGAGCGGAAGGTCCGCGACCGGATCACGACGGTCACCTTCGACGCCCAGGCCGTGGCGATCGAGCGAATGGCCGCCGGCCAGATCGACGCGATGGTCGTGCAGAATCCCTTCGAGATGGGGATCCAGACGGTCCGGCTCCTGCTCGCGATGCACGCCGGCGACGAGGCGGCGATCAAGGAGATGTTCCCCAGGGCGGGCGAGCCGGACGGCGACATCTACACCACCGGCCTGCGGCTGATCGTGCCCGACAGCGAACCGCTCGTGAAGCCCGCCGACATCGAGGGCGGCCAGGGCGCCACGGAGTACATGCCGCTGTCGGAGTTCCGCGCCTGGCTGGCGAAGTACGGCCTGTCGAGTTCCTGAAGCGGCCCGTCGTCATCCCACGGACCACCCGCCCATGGCCGATCCTCTCCCTCCCTCCGCCGGAGGCTTTCTCCTGCGTCGCAGCGAATGGGCCCTGCTGGCCGCGATCGTCCTCGCCGTGGCGCTCACGGCGGTCGTCGATGCCAACCATTCCTACTGGTTCCAGCCGCTCGCCAGCCTCCGCGACATCGCCCGGAGCACGGCGATGCTCGGCATCTTCGCCCTCGGTGCCGCGGTCGTGATCATCGCCGGGGGCATCGACCTTTCCGCCGGCTCCATGATCGCGCTGTCCACCACCGTCTGCGCTTCGACGATGCTCGCACTGGCCCCGACCGAGATGGTGGGCTTCAAGCCGGTGGGTGGGGCCGTCGTCGTGGCCGGTTGCCTGGCGAGCCTTCTTGCCGGATTTCTCGTGGGCACGCTCCACACCTGGCTGATCACGGCCGTGCGGCTTCCGCCGTTCATCGCCACCCTGGCCACGCTCGTGGGGCTCCGCAGCCTCGCCCGGGCCCTGGCGACGAGCACCACCGCCGCCCTGCTCCCCACGAAGAACAGCCAGATCAACGTCTACGACCCGATGTTCAAGGTCGTCCGCGACAACGTCTGGATTCCGGTCGCCGTCTTCGGCGTGCTCGCGTTCATCACCTGGCTTCTGCTCACCCGCACCGTCCTCGGTCGCCACATCCACGCCCTCGGCGGCAACGAGCAGGCGGCCCGGCTCGCGGGCATCCGCACCGACAACGTGAAGTGGTTCGCCTACTGCTATGCCGCCATGACGGCCGCCCTCGCGGGGCTCTTCTACGTCGCCAACGAGTCGGTGGCAGCGCCCGCCAACCAGGCCCGGGGCCACGAACTCAATGCGATCGCCGCGGCGGTCGTCGGTGGCTGTTCGCTGTCCGGGGGCGTGGGCACCGTCCCCGGCACCGTGCTCGGAACGATCTTTCTCCGCGTGGTGATCGACGCGGTGTCCAAGGTGATCAAGACGGAGTCCGAGATCTACGAGGGGCTGATCGTGGGCGTGGTCGTCGTCCTCGCCGTCACGTTCTCCCAGGTGGGGCAGATGGCCAAGGGTGGCCGCCGGCTGCTGCCTGGCGCCCTGGGCCTCTGCGCCATTCCCGCGCTCGCGCTGCTCGCGGGCGGCGTCGTTGCGATGACGGCCTCGCCCCGGGCCGGGCTGGCGGCGGGGCTCGCCGCGGCCGTCTGCCTCGGCGCGCTCAAGGCCTGGGAAGCCCGACGGGACACGACGGCGAGGCCCGCATGACCACGCCCCCGACCGACCACGGGTTCGGCGGCACTGCGATCATGATGCGCGGGATCACGAAGCGTTTTCCGGGAGTGGTGGCGCTTGACGACGTGTCTCTCGACGTGCGTCGCGGCGAACTTCACGCCATCTGCGGCGAGAACGGCGCCGGCAAGAGCACGCTCATGAAGATACTCTCGGGGGTGTACCGGCCCGACGCGGGCACGCTCATGATCCACGGGCTTTCGGCCCGCTTCACCGGCACCCGCGATGCCGAGCGGGCCGGCGTGGCGATCATCCATCAGGAACTCAACCTCGTCGAAGACCTTTCGGTGGCGGCCAACGTGTTCCTCGGCCGCGAGCGCCGCGGCGGACTCGGCTTCATCGACGATGCGACGATGGAGGACGAGACGGCCCGGATTCTCCGGATGCTCGAATGCGGCGTGTCGCCACGCGCCCGGGCCGGCGGCCTCCGGGTGGGCGACCAGCAGCTCGTCGAGATCGCCAAGGCCCTCTCGCTCGATGCCTCGATCCTCGTGATGGACGAGCCCACCAGTGCTCTCACCGAGGCGGAATCGGCCCGGCTCGAGCGCACGATCCAACGGCTGCGGGAACGTGGGACCACGATTCTTTACATCTCCCACAAGATGGACGAGGTTTTCCGGCTCGCAGACCGGATGACGGTGCTCCGCGACGGCCGCCACGTCCGCACCGTCGACCGGGCCGCGACGACGCCGCGGGAGATCACCGGGTGGATGGTCGGTCGCGAGATCGCCGGCCACTCCTTCCACGAACCGCGGCCCCGCGGTGACAAGCTGCTGGAGGTCGAACGCCTCACGCTCCCGTGGCCGGAGCACCCGCGGGGCTACCGCCTCTCCGACGTGTCGCTCGACCTCCGCGCCGGCGAGATCGTGGGCGTGGCGGGCCTGATGGGCGCGGGCCGCACGGAGCTCCTCGAGACGATTTTCGGCGTGTCGCCCCCGGGGTGGAAGGGCGAGATTCGGATCGACGGCCGGCCGGAGCGGTTCGCGCATCCCAGCGAGGCCTGCGCCGCCGGGATCGCGATGGTCACGGAAGATCGCAAGCGGCTCGGCCTGTTTCCCGATCTCGACGTCGCCGGCAACGTGAGCCTCTGCAGCCTCGCCGAGGCCGCGCGTGGCGGCCTGCTGAGCCGGGCCCGCGAGGAGGCGCTCGTCGCAGGCCCGATCCGCGACACGGGGGTGAAGACCCCCGGTCCGCACGCCGCAATCACCGGCCTCTCGGGGGGCAACCAGCAGAAGTGCATCATCGGCCGCTGGCTGCTGACGGAGCCGCGAATCCTTCTGCTCGACGACCCGACCCGCGGCATCGACGTGGGTGCGAAGGCCGAACTCTACGCCCTCATCGACCGGCTCTGTCGTCGGGGCATGGGCGTGCTGCTGACGTCGAGCGAACTGCCCGAACTGCTCACGCTCTCCGACCGCATTCTCGTGCTCGCCGAGGGCCGGCTGACCGCGGAGTTCTCCCGCGCGGAGGCCACCGAACACAAGATCCTCGAGGCCGCGACCGGCTAGGCCCCGATGTACTTGGCGACGATCCCCCGGGCCCGGGCCTCGTCGCGCGTGCCCGACACGATCGCGCGGCCGTCGGCGAACACGGCGATCTCGATCCCGGGCTCCACGCAGGCCCGCACGATCCACGCGTTCGCGCTGACCCGCCCGGCGGTGGCGAGCCGCGTGGCCAGCGCCGCGAGGTCGACGCCGCCCGCGGCCGGCATCACCTGCACTGCGTCACGCCCGCAGAGGGTCGTCGGCCGCCCGCCCAGCCTGCCATCGAGCCAAGGAAAATCGCCACCGCGGCAGGTGGGGCAGCCCGTGGCAGCCAGAACCGACAGATCGATCGTCCGCCACACGTGCTCCCAGAGATCGCAGACGAGCATCCGGCCCGCGGTCTTGTCGTGGGCGCCGACGAGCACCTTGATCGCCTCCGCCGCCTCGACGGCTCCCACGACGAGCGCCGCCGGCCCGATGATGCCGGCGGTTTCGCAGGTGGGCAGCATACCGGGAGCGGGGGGGTCGGGGACGAGGCAGCGCAGGCAGGCGGTGCGGCCCGGCACGATCGTGAGCACCCGGCCTTCCGCACCGATCGCACCACCGTGCACCCACGGCCGCGCCGCACGGCAACAGAACTCGTTGACGAGAAACCGGGCCTCGAAATTGTCGGTGCCGTCCACGACGACGTCGCACGCCGCGAGCAGGTCGCCCACGTTTGCAGCGGCCAGGTCGGCGACCACCGGCTCGATCGTGACCGCCGAGTTGATAGCGCGCAGATGGACGGCAGCAGCCACCGCCTTCGGAAGTCCGGCGGCGACATCGGCCTCGTCGAACAGCGCCTGCCGCGGGAGGTTCGAGAGCTCCGGAACGTCGCGGTCGATGACCCGCACGAACCCGACGCCGGCCCGCACCAGCGCCAGCGCGACCACGCTCCCCAAGGCTCCGCAGCCGACGACCGCCACGCGGCCGGCCGCCAGCCGCGCCTGGCCGTCGGCCCCGAGCGGGGCGAAGCGAATCTGGCGCGAGTAGCGCTCCGGGTCGAAGGCCTGCATGCCCGCGATGCTACCACAGGCCCGAGCCGCCCATGAGGCTCGCCACCGCACCGACCGCGGCGGCGGCGACCACCACGACCGGTGTCGGAGCCCGTCCCGTGACGAGGGCCGCGGCCCCGGCCGCTGCGACTACGATCGCCAGCAGGTCGATCCTGCCGGCCGGGAGGAAGGCGTCCATCGCGAGCCGGAGCGCGAGCAGGAGAATCGCGGCCACCACCGCTGCGCCGACACCCGTCATCGCGCGACCGAGACGAGAGCCCGCATGAACTTTCCGCACGACGGGCGCCAGGCCGAAGATCAGCGCGAACGAGGGCAGGAATGCGAACAGTGTGGCGATCGACGCGCCCGCGAGCCCCGTTGCCGCGGCGGCGTCGGGAACCGCCTTCCAGCCAGCCATGAAGCCGATGAACGTCACCACGAGGATCAGCGGGCCGGGCGTGGCCTCGCCCATCGCCAGCGCCGTGAAGCGTTCGTCGGCATCGAGCCAGCCGCGGGCCACCGATTCGTCGAGCGCCCAGGGCACGACGGCATAAGCACCGCCGAGCGAGAGCAGCGTGGTGGTCGTGAACAGCCGTGCGATCGCGGTTCCCCGGCCGCCTGCCGCGTGCGCCTCCGTCACGCCCCACAGACACGCGGCCCAGAGGATCGCAGCCGCGGCGGCGACCACCACGAAATGCCGCACACCGCCGCCGGCGACCTGTGGCGACGACTCCGCCGCCGACTCCGCCGTGGATTTCGACTCCGATGCCGGTAGCAGGACGCAGCCGAGCAGGCCCGCGGCCAACACGACCGCGGGAAACGGCACCCCGGACGCCAGTGCGGCGGTCGCCGCCACGAGGATCACGACCGCGGCCGACGACGTGAGCGACTTGCGGCCGATCCGCCACGCCGCCAGGGCGACCAGCGCCACGACGGCGGGCCGAGTGCCGGTGAACGCGGCGGCGACGAGCGGCCATGAGCCCCCGGCAGCATGAAGCCACGCCAGCGCGGTGACGAGCACCGCCCCCGGCAGCACGAAGAGCGTTCCCGCCAGCAGTCCTCCGCCGAAGCCGCCCCGACGCCAGCCGACGTAGGTCGCGAGCTGCTGCGCCTCGGGGCCCGGCAGCAGCATGCACACCCGCAGCGCGGCCAGAAACTCCTCCTCATCGAGCCAGCGCCGCCGCTCGACGAGCTCGCGGTGCAGGATCGCCACCTGCCCGGCAGGTCCGCCGAAGCCCACGGCACCGATCATGAGCCATGTACGCCAGTCGCCGTTCATGACACGATGTACCCCGCCCAGTCGAGGGGCCGCTCCGTGCGGCCATCGGCAAGCCCCCAGGCGGCCAGCGCGGCCTGCAGCCGGTCGCAGGCGGAGCGGTCGGTCACTCGCCCCTCGCCGGTCCGTTGCCACGCAAGCAATGGCACGGGCGGTGCTGAACCCCGCCATGCGTCGTGCGGCCTGGCGTCGGCATCGAGCATGACACACAGTCCGTCGACGCCCGGCGGAATCCCGGTGGGGGGCTGCACCACGCCCGCGGCCCCGCGGACCAGGATCATCGTTCCCTTCAGCCGGCGGGCCTCGGCGGCCGCGATCTCGACGGACCGCTCGGCGAGCGACTCCGGCAGGATCGTGACCACCACCGAGGGATGCATGGCCCAGGTCGTGATTCGGCCGACAAGATCCTCTGTCCCGACCCGCCGCTGGTCGGCCACGGCGATCACCGCCACACCGGCCTCGTCGGCCGCCGTGAGAAAGGGCTCCGGCGGCTCGGTGACCACGGCCGCGGCGGCACCGTCCCGAAAAGCCTGCACGTCGCACGCGACGGCGGAACATGCGACACCCCGAGGCACCCAGCGGCGTCCCTCGAGCCACAGCGAACGGCCCCGCACGCCGGACCGCCGCAGTCCGACGAGCCCGGTCGCCTCCGTGAGGGTGCGGCCGACTCCCACGACCCGCGCGGTGAGGCGGTAGAGATTCGGCAGGTCGGGCGTCCAGAACGCAGGTTCGGTGAGCACCGCCTTCGCGAGCAGGCCCGCCTCGCTCGGCCCCAGATCGGTGAGCGTCGCCGTGGCGGGGAGTGTGATCGACCGACGGCACTCCGGGCCGGTGAGCCCGCCTTCCAGCCGCAGCGGCCCGGACGCCCCGGGAGGCGGCACCCGCACGTACACCTCCGCCCGCATGTCGTCGCACGGTCCGAGCACCACCCGCAGCGTCGGGGCGGCCGTGCCCGTGAAGGCGTCCCCCGCCGTCACGGCGCGGCCTCATTCGCGAAGCGTTCCCGCGCCAGCGAACTGAGCTTCCTGAGGTCGAGCTTGCCCGACCCGAGCACCGGGATTTCGTCGATCTCGGCGAAACTGTCCGGAGCGGGAATGTAGAGGTTCGGCAGGCCGCGGTCCGCGAGGCGGCGGCAAACCTCCTGGAGATCCCGTCCGGTCGGCAGGTGAAAGACCACGAGCCGCTCACCCTTCTTCGCGTCGGGCACGGCCGTCACCACGGCCGCGAGCTCGCCGTCCGCCGCACCCAGTTCCGCGTTCAACGCCTCCTCCACCGACAGGTGCGGCACCATCTCGCCACCGATCTTGGAAAACCGGCTCTCGCGGCCGGTGATGGTGATGAAGCCGTCGGCGTCGAGTCTCGCGACGTCCCCCGTGCAGTACCAGCCGCCCACGACGACCTTCGCCGTGAGATCCGGCCGGTCGAGGTAGCCGCGCATCACGTTGGGCCCGGCGATCCAGAGAAGGCCGTCCTGGCCGACGGGCAGCTCGCGGCCCGTATCACGGTCGGTGATCCTGGCGCGGCAGCCGAGGATCGGCTTGCCGACGCTGCCTTCGCGGGCGTCGACGGGCCGTCCGGGTACGTGCCGCGCGGGAGGCACGTTGGCCGCCACGAGCGGCGAGAGTTCCGTTGCTCCGTAGGCCTCGCTCGGCCGCACTCCAAACTGCCTCTCGAAACCGTCGCAGACGTCCGTCGTGAGTTTCTCCGCCGCGCCGAACACGGCCTCCAGCGTGGAGAAGTCTTCGGCGGGCGTGCGGCGGATGTAGATGCGCAGGAACGTCGGCGTGGCCATCAGGATCGTCGCGTGGTATTCCCTCGCGAGCCTGCCGACGGTCTGCCCGTCACGCGGGTCGGTGTGGTAGACCACCGCGGGCTCGAGCGTGAGCGGCGTCCAGAGCGTGGTCGTGTAGCCGTACGAATGAAAGAAGGGGAGCACGCCGAGCGCGACGTCGGCCGCCGAGAGGTGAAGGAGAGCGTCGATCGCCCGCACGTTCGAACCGACGTTCTCCACGGTCAGCACGACGCCCTTGGGATCGCCGGTCGACCCGGACGTGAAGATCACCGTCAGGACGTCGTCGGGGCCGATCCGATCGAGGTGCAGGAGTTTTTCGAGCAGCGGGACGGGGGTGACCGTCGCGTGGAACGCCGCGGCCAGCTTGTCGAACGCGGTCAGTTGCGTGCGCAGCCCCCCGGCGTCGAGGAGCCTGTCGCCCACGGCGAGTTTCACCCGCGCGAGGAAGGCTGGGCTCGAGACCACGTGCCGGAGCCGCGCCCTCTCGATGCAGGTGTCGAGGATCGCCTGGCTGGTCGTGTAGTTGAGGTTGACGGCGACGCGGCCCATCAACGCCAGCGCCGCATTGACGACCGCCGCCCCGGCCGTGGGAGGCAGGAGAACGCCCACCATGGTCTCGTCAGGATCGAGCACCCGTTGGAGCACGCTGCGGGCCGCGAGAATCCGCATCAACAACTGCCGCCCGGTCAGCCGGGTGCCGAGCGAGTCGGCCATCTTGAGCCGAGCCCCGGCGCCGCGGCAGGCGCGGAGGAGCCGACGCTGAAGGATCATGGGCAGGGACATGTGATCCCTATTAGAATCCGGGGCTCCCGACCCGCCAAGGCGAACGGACTCCCCCATGCCGCGTTACCAACCTTCCCGCATCGAGCCGAAGTGGCAGGACTGGTGGGAGGCACATGGCACGTTCGCCACGCCGCGCCTGCCCGTGGGACGGAAGCTGTACGCGCTCGACATGTTTCCCTATCCCAGTGGCGACGGCCTGCACGTCGGTCATCCGGAGGGCTACACCGCGACGGACATCGTGGCGAGGTTCGCCCGGATGCGGGGCACGAGCGTGATGCATCCGATGGGATTCGACGCCTTCGGACTGCCCGCCGAGGAATACGCGATCCGCACCGGCACTCCGCCCCGCGAGAGCACCGACCGCAACATCGATACGTTCCGTCGCCAGCTCAGGATGCTCGGCTTCAGCTACGACTGGAGCCGTCAACTCGCGACCACGGATCCCGGGTACGTCCGCTGGACGCAGTGGATCTTTCTCCTGCTCTTCGACACCTGGTTCGATCCCGACTCGCGCAAGGGGCGGCCGATCGCCGAACTGCCCATCCCCGCCGACGTCGCGGTGCAGGGGGAGGCAGCCGTGGCGCGGTATCGCGACGGCTGGCGGCTCGCCTACCAGGCGGAGGCCCCGGTGAACTGGTGCCCCGCACTCGGCACGGTGCTCGCCAACGAGGAGGTCATCGGCGGCGTGAGCGAGAGGGGCGGGCACCCGGTCGTCCGCCTGCCACTGCGCCAGTGGATGCTCCGGATCACCGCCTATGCCGACCGCCTCGAGGAGGAACTCGACGGCCTCGACTGGCCGGCGAGCATCAAGAAGCTGCAGCGCGACTGGATCGGACGCAGCACCGGCGCCGAGGTCGATTTCTACGTGCCGCAGGGCGATGCGACGCCGGCCGCATTCGAGACGTGGAGGCGGACGCGAGCGGCGGCCGGGTTCCCGGAAAAGCCGGGCGGCGATGCGCTCAGGATCTTCACCACGCGGCCCGACACGCTGTACGGCGTCACGTACATGGTGATCGCCCCGGAGCATCCGCTCGTCGATGCGGTCACGACCCCCGGGCAACGGGCCGCGATCGACGCCTACCGCGCAGCGGCCGCCCGCAAGAGCGACCTCGACCGCACCGACCTCGCCAAGGACAAGACGGGAGTGTTCACCGGGTCGTCGGTGGTCCATCCCCTCACCGGCGCGCCCGTCCCTGTGTGGGTGGCCGACTACGTGCTCGCCACCTACGGCACCGGTGCGATCATGGCGGTGCCCGCCCACGACGAACGCGACTTCGAGTTCGCGAGGGCCTGCGGGCTCGACGTGGTCACGGTGGTGGAGCCGCTGGATCGCCCCGTGCGGCCGGGCGAGTTGTTCACCGGCGCGGGGCGGGCTGTGAACTCCGGCCCCTACACGGGCCTCACCACCCGGGATTTCGCCACAAGGGTCGTGGCCGATCTCGCCGCGGACGGCGTCGGCCGCCCGGCCGTCAATTACAAGCTCCGCGACTGGCTGTTCAGCCGGCAGCGATTCTGGGGAGAGCCGTTTCCCATCCTCCACGAGCTCGACACGGGCGGCGCGCCGACCGGCGTGATCCGGCCCGTCGATCCCGCCGAGCTGCCGGTGCCGCTGCCAGAGCTCGCCGACTTCAAGCCGGGAGCCAACCCCGACCCGCCGCTCTCCCGGGCCCCGGCGGAGTGGCTGTTCGTGGAGCGGGACGGCAGGCGGTATCGGCGCGAGACGAACACGATGCCGCAGTGGGCAGGGTCATGCTGGTACTACCTGCGGTTTCTCGACCCGCAAAACACCGACCGCTTCGTCGCCCCGGAGGTCGAAAAGGCATGGATGCCGGTGGATCTGTATGTCGGCGGTGCCGAGCACGCCGTGCTGCACCTCCTCTACTCGCGGTTCTGGCACAAGGTGCTGTTCGACCGTGGCCACGTGTCGTGTCCCGAGCCCTTCGGCAGGCTCGTCAACCAGGGCATGATCCTCGGGGAGGTCGAATTCACCGGCTACCGCAGCGCGAAGGGGGGCTGGGTGTCGGCCGGCAGCCACACCGATGGCGATACACCGGCCCGCGTCTCGGCCGATCAGGTTGAAAAGCACGGCGAACACTTCGTGCTTCGTGACGCACCCTCGATTCGAGTCGAGAGCCGGGCACACAAGATGTCGAAGAGCCGTGGCAACGTGGTGAATCCCGACCAGGTCGTCCGCGAATTCGGTGCCGACTCGCTGCGGCTCTACGAGATGTTCATGGGCCCGCTCGAGGCCACCAAGCCGTGGAGCACCGCGGGCGTGAGCGGCGTCCGAGGCTTCCTCGACCGCTGTTGGAGGCTGGTGGTCGACGAGCGGGCCGACGACCTCGTTCTTGCGGCACAGGTCTGCGACGACCCTCCCGCGGCCGAGCATCTGCGCGAGCTGCACCGCACGATCGACAAGGTCACCAGGGACATCGAGTCGCTGTCTTTCAACACGGCGATCGCGCGGATGATGGAGTTCGTCAACTTCTGCACGCCGCTCGAGCGGCGGCCGCGGGCGATCCTCGAGCCGTTCGTCGTGATCCTCTCGCCGTTCGCCCCGCACCTCGCCGAGGAGCTCTGGGAGGTGCTCGGCGGGCGGGCCCCGGCATCGCTGGCACCGTGGCCCGCGGTGGACGAGCGGTGGCTGAAGGACGACACGGTGGAGATCCCCGTGCAGATCCAGGGCAAGCTCCGTGGCCGCATCGTGGTGCCGGCCGGAGCCGACGCGGCGACCATCGAGGCGGCGGCCGCGGCGGACCCCAGGATCGCCGAGCAGTTGGCGGGCAGGCAGATCACGAAGGTGGTCGCCGTCCCTGGCCGCCTCGTGAATTTCGTGGTGAAATGACGTTCCCCCTGAAGGAAGGATGCCCATGAGCGTGCAGCGTGTTCTGGCCCTGGTGCTCGGCGGTGGCCGTGGCACGCGGCTCTATCCGCTCACCCGCGACCGCTCGAAGCCGGCCGTGCCGCTGGCCGGCAAGTACCGCATCATCGACGTCCCCCTCTCGAACTGCATCAACAGCGGCGTGCAGCGGATCTACGTGCTCACGCAGTTCAACTCGGTGAGCCTCCATCGCCACATCCGCCGCACCTACACCTTCGACCCCTTCAGCGGTGGTTTCGTGGAGATCCTCGCAGCCCAGCAGACGCTCGACAACGCGGGCTGGTACCAGGGCACGGCCGACGCGGTGCGGCAGAACATCCGCTACCTGCAGCAGCCCGACATCAAGCACGTGCTCATCCTGTCCGGCGACCAGCTCTACCGCATGAACTACGCCGACATGCTCGCCACGCACACCTCCCACAAGGCCGACGTGACGATCGCGGGCATTCCGGTGCACGAGGAGATGGCTTCGGCCCTCGGCATCATGCGGGTCGACGAAGACGGCCGCGTCGTGGGCTTCCTCGAGAAGCCGCAGACGAGGGCGGAGCTCGACATGGTGCGGACCGACCCGGCCTGGATCGACCGCCAGGGGATTCCCGCTCTGGGACGCACCCTCATGGCGAGCATGGGCATCTACCTGTTCGATCGCGACTGCCTGCTCGACCTGCTCACAAAGACCGACTATCAGGACTTCGGCCGCGAGGTGTTTCCCGCCGCGATCCGGTCCAAGCGCGTGCACCTGCACCCATTCGACGGCTACTGGGAGGACATCGGAACGATCCGCTCGTACTTCCAGTGCAATCTCGACCTCGCGAGCCCTTCACCGCCCTTCGAGCTTTCCAGCGCCGAGGCACCGATCTACTCGCGCGGGCGGTTCCTGCCGCCGTCACGGTTGGACGGGGCGAGCATCCGGGCGAGCCTGGTGTCCGACGGCTGCATCGTGGAGCAGGGGGCCGTCATCGAGAACAGCGTGATCGGGCTGCGTTGTCGGATCGGCCGCAACGTCGTGATCCGCAACTCCGTGGTCCTCGGAACCGACTTCTACGAATCGCCCGACGAGCTGGCTGCCGCCGCCGCGCAGGGGATTCCTCCGCTGGGCATCGGTGAGGGAACCATCGTCGAGGGTGCCATCGTCGACAAGAACGTTCGGATCGGGTGCCGTGCGCGGATCGTGAACGATCACGGCTGGGAGGACCTCGCCGACAGCGACCGCTTCACCGTGCGGGAGGGAATCGCCGTCGTCCCCAAGGATGCCGTCGTTCCCGACGGGTGGCTGCCCGAGCCGGGCCTCGCCAGCGGGCGCTGACGCGACGCCCTGGGGCGCGTCGGCGGCGGCGCGGTCCGGCGTGCCGTCATCCGAACGCCTGACGACCGGGGGCCAGGGCAGGGGCGAGGCGTGCAGCGGGAGGATGCCGTTGCTCCGCGCGCAGAAATCGTTTTGCGGCGGCGACCCGTTCGGCACCGGTCCCGCGTGGTCGAACGGATCGGGGCACATCGTGCAGCCAGCTGCCAGCAGGCATGCCGCGCATGAGACGATCGCGCCGGTGGCGCGGCGGTGCGTGCGTGCGCCCATGCTGTCTGCCGTCCTTCCGGACGGCCTCCCGGTGTCGGCCGATCGGCCGAC